>CALJCU010000196.1 GCA_938023885.1 uncultured Prevotella sp.
AAGGCTTATCATTTGAGATAAGCCCAACTTTCTTATTGGGGGAACTCCATCTGAATTTTATTGCATTAAGAGTTATTAAGGTTACTGTCAAGAACTTGATGACGCACGATAATAAAGTATCTGTGCGGCAAATCGAAGGAACGGGTGCCGTAACCGTTCCCGACAAGGTGCAAAACAAGCGGAACAGTCTGACAAATTTCACTGTGGCGGCAGAGCACAGCAATTCAATATCCTATACTGTCTGTAAAAGGAAAAACATGACATTTAACTAAATTAGAATTACAATGAAGAAAAAAGTGAAGAAAAAGAAGTATCAAAAACCAGAGATAGAAGTAATAGCTGTAGAACCCAGCCATTTCTTCTGTGTCTCGGGGACAATCCATGGGTGGTCGGTGGAAAACAATAAGTCAGATGATGACGACTGGAGTGACGACAATTCAAATAACAGTTCAAATAACAGTAAAAAATTAATGTGGAACAACCCATGGGAAAAGTAATTGGTATGAGATTCGTGCGTTCCCTACTCTTGTATGGTAGTGTCTTAGGGGGACTTATGCTTTCATCCTGTTCTGGGCAGGATGAATCAGAGACGACAAAGAAGACGAGCAACTCTCCTTATGAGGTTTCGCTCGATGTAGCAATCGATAATCCTGCGGTTGCACCATACAATAAACTGATGACGAGAGTCGGTGTGGAGGAGAATGATGCCAGCGGATTAAAGACTACTTGGGAAACTGACGACAAGCTGACGGTTGCATACCGCAGCGGAGGAACTCTGAAGAAGACAGATCTGACAATAGCATCCATAAACGGGAACTCGGCTACTTTCCATGGAAATGTGGAAAGCAGTGCGGATGCACAGGCCTTCAAGACAAGTACCTTATATGCTGTGAACAATAAGGAAACTGACAAGATAGACGCGTCAATAGATAACAACAAACTGAAGGTCTCTGTTGATTTGTCAGGACAAGACGGTCAAGCCGGCCAAATAGCCAATTATGACCTCCTCTATGCAGAAGGAAAGGCTTCCGCCGGACTGCGCTTTAACCACAAGATGTGTGTAGTCCGTATGGACTTTGACTGTGATCCTTCTGCCTCTTCCGGCAGCAATTCGCTTAGTGAGACATCCTTTATCTATATTCCGAAGACCTCTACCAGCAAGAGCATGTTTGCAGATAAGGCAACTTTTGCGTTCGGCAAAGAGGGTGAAACCGACGGATATAACGGCGTAACCTTTTTCAGTCCGAAGCTTAGCCGCATACCTTTAACTAACGGCAAGGCGAGTGTTTATGTGGTTGTTCCTGCAAACGGGAAACTCACGGGCGAACTATTCATAAAGGTTAAATGCGACAACGGCAGCACCTTCCGCCGCCATCTCAACATCAAAGAGAAATCTTTCCCTGCACAGAAGGTCGTAGCAAAGACCGTGAAGCTGAAAGCATCGGAGAGGACACCTAATATCGGAGACTATCTGTACAGTGACGGCACCTGGGGACCTTTGGTCTATTACGCTAACAAATACCCTGTAGCCTTGGTGTTCAGTAATTATACAAGTCCGACCGACAGAGAAAAAGGATTTACACACGGATATGCCGTCGGACTGCGTGATGCAGCCTGGCCTACACCATGGGGCCCTGACAATAGGGATTATCCTGAAGCTCCCAATCTGTTTGATCATATTGATGCCACAGCACCGCTCACAATGATGAACAACTTGGACGGGTTGAGCCTCTGCCAGACCCTGAACGATAGATACCTGAAAAATTATACTTATGAGAATTACTACGCCCATGGAGGAAGCAAGGCTGCGATACCTCTTGCTATGGAGTATGGCGGAGCAGGATGGGAACATGCTTACGATCCAATTCCGCGTGTTCCCACGCCGCCACACACAAGCGGATGGTATCTGCCAAGTATCGGACAGTGGTTTCTGATGTTTGCCAATCTTTCGGGACTGGATCCGAACGAACTGCAGATCGCACGGGATGGTGGGGGAAATGTATATAGCCTGAGCTGGCTGTTCAGCTCGGCAGATGAGAAGAATAAATATCTAAAGAATTTCATAAACTGTTTCGATACTTATTTTAATCCTATCCTCGGTCAGTATTCCCGTGATCATAGAATACCAGAGTCAGCATTTTACCTTCCCACCGATGATGGTCGGACAGACCTGTGGTATCTTTGGGCTTGCGATGAAGCAAAGTCGGACGGTTCTGCTTGCTGCGTGCGCCTTGCCCCAACGGAAATAGACTTTACTTATCTCGGCAAACGAAATGGTACCGATGATAACAATGGCTATGCGGCTCGTTCGGTAATCGCTTTCTAAGTTTTGCAACCTCTCAAATAAACTGATTATACTTTAGTCGCAGTTAACATTTCGCCGCCTTTTGGCACAGACAATCAGAAGTTATGGCATTCTACAAGAAAATGAATTGGTGGCGTGATGGGCGGCTGGAATCTTCTATCGTGAGTGAATTATTTTATAACTCTCTATTTTATGGGTGCAAGGTCTGTTTGGAAGCAGGGCTTGCGCTTGTTTTTGTTGTTATTCGCTATATTGAACTTGCCTGTTCAAATGTCAGAGGCTAACATTATCCTATTAAATTTCTAAATATTTTTCCATCTTGATATACCGTCTGCCGGTGATGGTCAACAAGCATATACCCATATGGTGGCCTGTCCTTTGAGCCGAAGAAGATAAGGTCTATACCGGATTTCCGTTTCATCATATTCGGCCGGCTCCGCATGGCTGAAAGGATCTTTGGTTGGACATTGGGACTCTGAACCCGTTAATTAACACTATTGGAGCATGACTCCACTTTAAAGTTATCATAGATATGCAACATTCGAGCGCATTCCGGAAGAAAGTTGCGTTGTGGCCTCTACTTTTTTATCCAACTGGTGTAAAATTCGAGATATTTTATGTAAGTTTGCAGACAATATTAATCATGGAGAATGGACCCAGAAGAAGCCAGTAAAGTGAAGCTCAGCGAGAACATTATTCTCGCCGATGCCGACTACATAGACTATGTAGCTTTCCAGCTATCCGTACAGTTCGAACGTATGATAGGCCGCCGCATCCCCAGGGCGGACCTCAGTCAGTGGGCCGTGGACATCGCCCTCGACGGCGGACTACGTGCCGACGGCAAGCCGCACGAGACGCAGGTCGTCCTTGTGCACGAGAAGCAGAACCCTAGACTTGATAATTTCACACCATCCATCTACGACACGGAGCTCAACGGCCAGGCGTTCAAAGACGAGAAGCTCGGAGAGTTTCTCATCAACGCCTATGCCGTAGGCGATGTCGTGAGCAAAGACGACTACCTCCTAGACACGGTGAACATGGTGCTGGGCCACGACGAGGTGAAGCGCCTCATGATCATTCCCAACGGTGAGCAGGGCTCCATCTACGAAGAGCTCGGCGCTGTGCTGCGCGATACCCCCGAGGACAAACGCATCACGCTCTTCGCCATGCAGCCCATGCCCGGTGGCGACTTCCGGCAGGAGATCCTCGGCTATTCGCTCATGAACGCCTTGGGTATCAAGAGCAATGAAATCAACCCACAACGATAAACATTCAACATTTAACATTATAATATTATGAGCAACAGAGTACTGATGATTGGAGCCGGCGGCGTGGCTACGGTATGTGCTTTCAAGATTGCACAGAACACTGATGTATTTGGTGAATTCATGATTGCCAGCCACCATCGTGAGAAATGTGTCAGGCTCGTCGACGCCATCCACGCCAGAGGCTATAAGATGCCTGTCGAGACCGCGGAGGTCGACGCCGACAGCGTAGACCAGTTGGAGGAGCTCTTCAACAGTTACAAGCCCGACCTCGTCATCAACCTTGCCCTCCCCTATCAGGACCTGAGTATCATGGAGGCATGCCTCGCCTGCGGATGCAGCTACCTTGACACAGCCAACTATGAACCGAAAGACGAAGCCCACTTCGAATACAGCTGGCAATGGGCCTATAAAGACCGCTTCGAAAAAGCAGGACTGACGGCTATTCTCGGTTGCGGCTTCGACCCGGGTGTGTCACAGGCTTACACAGCCTATGCCGCCAAGCATCACTTCGACGAGATCCACGACCTCGACATCGTCGACTGCAACGCCGGTAACCATCACCACGCGTTCGCAACGAACTTCAACCCGGAGATCAACATCCGTGAGATAACACAGAAAGGTCTCTACTATGAGAACGGAGAGTGGAAAGAGACAGACCCCCTCACCGTACACCAGGAACTGACTTATCCGAACATCGGCAAGCGCGACTCTTACCTCATGCACCATGAGGAGCTCGAGAGCCTCGTGAAAAACTATCCGACGATTAAGCGTGCCCGTTTCTGGATGACCTTCGGCAAGCAGTATCTCACGTACCTCAACTGCATCCGGAACCTCGGCATGAGCCGTATCGACCCCATCGTCTATGAGGCTCCCCTTGCCGACGACCCCAAGAAGACAGTGAAGGTGGACATCGTGCCACTGCAGTTCCTCAAGGCCGTGCTGCCAAACCCACAGGATCTCGGGAGCAACTACGACGGTGAGACCTCCATCGGCTGCCGTATCCGTGGCATCAAGGACGGCAAGGAGCACACCTATTATATATACAACAACTGCAGGCACCAGGATGCTTACAACGAGACGGGCATGCAGGGCGTGAGCTACACCACGGGTGTGCCGGCGATGTGCGGTGCCATGATGTTTTTCAAGGGTCTGTGGAAGAAGCCGGGCGTGTGGAACGTTGAGGATTTCGATCCCGATCCATTCCTCGAGCAGCTCAACAGGCAGGGCTTGCCCTGGCACGAGGAGTTCGATAAAGACATCGAACTGTGAAGCCCCTCTCCATACACATTAAAAGAAAAAAATATTATTAACATTTAAAATACAACGTTCCCTTGACCCTTTGAAAGTAATCAACCCTCCTTTGGGGAGGGAATCAGGGAGAGGGCTCTTATTTATTATGGCAGAAACAGATTCCGCGGAGAAGCAGGCGAAGCTCAAAGCCCTGCAAGCCGCAATGAGTAAGATAGAAAAGGACTTCGGTAAAGGATCCATCATGAGGATGGGTGACGAGGTTGTTGAGAACGTCGACGTCATCCCCACAGGCTCCATCGGCCTCGACCTCGCCCTCGGCGTAGGTGGCTACCCACGTGGCCGTATCATCGAGATCTACGGTCCCGAGTCATCCGGTAAGACAACACTTGCCATCACGGCCATCGCCGAGGCACAAAAACAAGGCGGCATCGCTGCATTCATCGACGCCGAGCATGCCTTTGACCGATTTTATGCTGAGAAGCTCGGTGTCGATGTCGACAACCTCTGGATATCACAACCTGACAACGGTGAGCAGGCACTGCAGATCGCGGACCAGCTTATCTCCTCATCAGCCATCGACATCCTCGTTGTCGACTCAGTGGCAGCCCTCACACCGAAGAAAGAGATAGAGGGCGATATGGGTGACTCTGCCGTCGGCCTCCAGGCACGTCTGATGAGTCAGGCATTACGTAAGCTCACTGCCACTATATCGAAGACCAATACATGTTGTATTTTTATCAACCAATTGCGTGAGAAGATTGGTATAATGTTTGGTAATCCTGAGACAACAACAGGTGGAAATGCACTGAAATTCTATGCCAGTGTTCGACTTGATATTCGTAAAGCAACAAGTTTAAAGGACGGAGACAATATTATCGGCAACCATGTCCGTGTGAAAGTAGTAAAGAATAAGGTTGCTCCTCCATTCAGGAAGTCGGAATTTGACATCATGTTCGGTATCGGAATCAATAAGATTGGCGAGATCGTTGACCTTGGTGTAGATTACGACATTATTCAAAAGAGTGGTAGCTGGTATAGTTATAACGGTTCGAAATTAGGGCAAGGCCGTGACGCTACCATGACTTTGCTGCGCGATAATCCCGAGCTTTGCGATGAGTTGGAAGGCTTAATAAAAGAGGCTATTAAGGCACATGCCGAGTAAAATAAGCGTAAGAATGTAGAGGTAGTGGCATTTAGCCTGTACCTGTAAAGAATAAAAAGATAAGGCTTACACCGTATTCATGTTGTCTACGGGCTATTATGCCCCTGGTATACAGTGGATATGATGTAAGCCTTATGTTTTT
>CALJCU010000197.1 GCA_938023885.1 uncultured Prevotella sp.
CAGTACTTGTCAACCTTGTGGAGAATAATGCCCAGCTATCCGAAGTGGTCGTGGTAGGTTACGGCACTCAAAAGAGAGTGGACCTTACCGGCTCTGTCTCTTCCATCAATATGGAGGATCTGGCAGAAAGCCGACCTATCACGAATGTCTCACAAGCACTCTCAGGACTGGCCGCAGGCGTCACTGTCACGTCGTCCTCTAACCGTCCAGGCAGCGACAACGCTTCTATCCGGGTACGCGGGCAAGGCACGCTCAACTCCTCTTCTCCCCTCGTCATCATCGATGGTGTAGAGCAGAGCATCAGCAGTGTCAACCCTCAGGATATCGAGTCTATCTCCATTCTGAAAGATGCAGCATCGTCCGCCATCTACGGTTCACGCGCTGCCAACGGTGTCATTCTCATCACAACCAAGAAAGGTAAGACGGGAAAAATTAATGTAGACTATAACGGATATGTCTCTTTCGAGTCTATCCGCAAGACCCTCACGCCGGTATCAGATTATGCCGACTATATGAAGATCATCAATGAGGGTCTGAGCAACAGTAAGATGGCAACTGTATTCTCTCAGAATGCCATTGATACATGGCACAACAATCATGACGATCTGCTCTATCCTAACCAAGACTGGATTGATGCCACGTTTAAGAACTCTGTCTCAACAAATCATGTCATCTCGATGAGCGGTGGTTCAGAGAAAGTGCATTTCTACACCTCTGCCGGATATCTTGATAATCCGGGCGTGATGTACAACTCCGGTTTCAAAAAATATAATGGTCGTATCAACCTCGATGCTGACGTTGCCAAATGGCTAAATATCGGCCTGCGGGTCAGTGGCTACGTAAGTGATACACAGCCAGGTGCACAGGAGATAGACAATGTCTTCACCTATGCCTCCGCTACCACCCCGGGAATGGTCTTCAGAGCTCCCGACGGACGGTTCGGTGCTATGAACAATACGGAGGATGACTCTCAATGTGCCAACAATAACCCGTTGAAGCGTGCATATCAATGGGACGGGCGAAACCGATCCAACGACTTCCGTACACGCGTGTTCGCCACGCTGAAGCCCTTCAAAGGCTTTTCACTCACGGGAAGCTACTCGTATGAATTTTATGACCACGATGTCAGTCGCAAGCCTGTATTCCTCGAAGGCTGGAATTTTCTTACGAACCAGGTAACATACACCAACAAAGGAAAATCAAGTATCTACAACAGTGACAGCAAAACGGAGCGTTACTTCAATGACCTCATAGCCCGCTATGACATCAAAGTGCTACAGAAGAAACTCGATATTAACGCCATGGCAGGTGTCAGCAACGAGCTTTATCGTTCCTATGGCTTTTCCGCTACGAAATATGACCTTGTAGACATGAGTATGGATGTCATTAATGGGGCTTCGGGAGAAGCTAATGCCAATGGCAGCCGGTCAGAATGGGCTATGCGCTCTTTCTTTGGGCGCTTGAATCTCAACTGGGACGAGAAGTACCTTTTTGAGTTTAATCTGCGTGCTGACGGCTCCTCACGGTTCGCAAAGAAAAAACGTTGGGGCTACTTCCCTTCAGCTTCCTTCGGTTGGCGCATCGATCAAGAGAAATTCATGGCTCACGCACTGAATAACCAACTCAGCAACCTCAAACTCCGTCTATCCTATGGTGAGCTTGGTAACAATTCTGTCGGCAACTACGACTCCCAGGCTCTCTATACAACGAACAACGGTAACAACAACTATGTCTTCAACAACACGATGGCAACAGGTCTGGCACAAGTAGCTATCGCCAATCCTAACCTTACATGGGAAAAGACAAAGGTGTTTGACGTTGGTTTTGACTTTGGATTCTTCAACAACAGATTTACAGGCACTGTCGACTATTTCAATAAACGCACAACAGATATTCTGATCAATCTTCCGGCTCCGGCTGTCCATGGCACGGCTTCTCTTCCAAAGGTCAACAGTGCTACAGTGACCAACAATGGCCTGGAACTGACACTTGGATGGCAAGATGACATCAACGCTTTCCACTACGGCATCAACGGCAACTTTACTTACGTGAAAAACGTCGTCAACAAGTTTAAGGGACGTGATGCGGGGGGCATGTCCATCAGTGGTGCCAATCTTATTTGGGAAAACCATTCGATAAACTCTCAATACCTGTTACGCGTAGATCGCATATTGCAAACCGATGACGACATGAAGCTCGTACAGGAAATGATCGACAATGCTCCTACCGACAGCAACGGAAAGAAGGTGAACCCGTTCGCTGCTTTTGGTACACCAGAGAAAGGCGATCTGCTCTATAAGGATGTAAATGGCGATGGCATTATCGATAACAACGATAAGGAAATCGTAAGTGATGGCCCCAACCCCAAATATCTTCTGGGATTGAATCTCAACGCTTCCTGGAAAGGCATCGATTTCTCAATGCTTCTGCAAGGGGCCTTTGGTGTAAAGGTCTATTGGCAACAGGCAGCCTACAATACACCTACTGTCCGTTACGGTTACGAACTCAACAAAGAGATCGTAGACGGAAGATGGTACGAAAGGCGTACAGATGCCAAATACCCACGGCTGCTGCACTATTCTGATGCCCGCAACACTCAAATGAGCGACTTCTATCTTCAGAATAAAGCATACTTGAAGATTCGTAATATTCAGATAGGCTACTCGCTCCCAAAGAGCTGGACATCCAAAATTTACATGGAGCGTCTACGCTTCTACTGCAGCCTTGAGAACTTCTTCACTCTTACAAACTACAAAGGTTTCGATCCTGAAGTGAACGGCGTGGATTATCCTTCGATCCGTCAGGCAGTGATTGGCATCAACATTACATTCTAAAAAGGCAAGAGCTATGAAAAAAATATTTTTATGGTCAATAGTGGCTACTCTATGCATGACACTTACAGGTTGTTATGACCTCGATCGAGTACCCGCGGACCAACTGAGTTCGTCTACTTTCTTCAAGACCCAAGAACATGCAGATGAAGCAATAACGGGTGTTTACAACATGCTACAGAATGATCAGGTATTCGGGTTACAGTTTTCTATGGACTGTTTGGGAGGTATCTCATTTGGATACGACAACCCCTCCTACCAGACCATCCAGCGTGGGACGTACGATGTAAAGTCTTCTTTCGTATCCAGCAAGTGGGCTAACCTCTACGAAGCTATTACCCGTGTAAATATCGTTCTCCAAAACGTCGACAAGTGCGACATGAGCGATGAATTTATGGCACAATATAAAGCTGAAGCAAAGTTTCTCCGAGGACTGTTCTATTTTACGCTGCTCGACTTTTATGGCGGTGTACCCATCTATGACGAAAAGACCGTTGTAGCTGAGGGCTTCAACGACATGAAGGCACCACGCAGTTCTGTGGAAGAGGTCCGTAACTTTGTTCTCAAAGATCTTGATGATGCCATTGCCAGTCTTCCTGAACAATGGGATCAGACAAACTATGGTAGGGCTACTAAGTACGCAGCAGTAGCCCTTAAGGGGAAAGTGTTACTTTATAACAAGCAATACAAAGAAGCTGCACAATGCTTCCAACTAGTTGTCGACAGTAAACTCTATGCGTTATATCCAAACTATGCAAACTTGTTCAAACCAAAAGGAGATGCCAGCAATGAAATGATCTTTGCAATACAGAATATGGGTGGTGTCGGTACTGATCATGGCATGCCCATGTGTTTCTATATGGGAACGCGTGCTTCTTTTGGCAGTTGCTGGAACAATGTCATGGCATCACAGGCTTTCGTTGACAGCTATGAATATATGGATGGACGGCCATTCAATTGGGACGATTGGGTACCAGGAATTAAGACAGACAATAATATAAAATTGAAGACTTTCCGTGCCACACTGAATAAAGACGGAACAGTAGCCAAATATCCTGCGGATAAGGATACGCTATTGAAAATGTACTCCGAGCGTGATCCTCGTATGGCAGAATCGATAATATTGCCTTACACAACTTATCAGGGTTGGTATGCCAATAAACCCGAAGCCTGCGAGTATGTCATTGCCCCAGGCATACGTGACGGATTAGGTCTCATTCGTGTCAATGGCAACTATGAAGCCTATTTATGGCGAAAATTCGTGCCTGAAGGAGATATGAACGGTGCTATCAATAACCGCGCTGACACTCCTATTAATTTTCCTCTGATCCGTTATGCTGACGTTCTGCTCATGCTCGCTGAATGCGACAACGAATTGGGCAATCAAGCAGGAGCTGTGGACCTGATCAATCAAGTCAGAGCCCGTTCTCACATGCCTGGAATAAACAGTGGGGCAGAATGGCTAAAAGCCACGACAAAGGAAGAAGTGTTCAATAGAAATCGTCACGAACGCGCAGTGGAATTGGCTTGTGAAGGTCATAGCTTCAGTGATTTGAAACGGTGGAGATTGCTCGAAACGCTCAACGGGCACTCTGAGGATGATATCACAGGCAAGAAACGCTATACACGTGTAGTAACAAAACGTGATTATTTATGGCCGATTCCAGCCGCAGAAATAGAAAAAAATCCAAACCTCAAACAAAATCCAGATTGGTAACCACAACTACAGCATGCGTTCTGTGCATGTAACTCATACATTCTCTTGCTATTACCGCCAGTTTATTCTGAACTGGCGGTAATAGGTTTTA
>CALJCU010000198.1 GCA_938023885.1 uncultured Prevotella sp.
AGTTGCAGACCATTGTTACGAACAAACTTCCCTTGAAGATCTTTATTCTTGAGAATGAGAGCTATCTGGCTATTAAGACAACCCAGCTGAGCTTCTTTGGTGGGCATTTCACGGGCTCTAATCCTGAGAGTGGCGTTGTATGTCCTGACATGGAGAAAATAGCGGCAGCCTATGGCATTCCTTATGCCAGTTGCCGTGAGAATGGCAGACCATTGCAGGATGTCATTGCCAAGACATTGAGTAGTGAGGGTGCCATGATCTGTGAGATTCATATGCACCCCGAGCAGACATTGTTCCCGAAATCAGCTTCCTTCATGGACAAGAAGACGGGTAAGATGACCTCAGCTCCTTTGGAGAAAATGAAACCATTCATGCCGGAGGAACTGCAGGCGGAATGTGTGTACAAGGGATAATAATCTGATTAGAAAAGAATGTTAGAAAAGGGTAAACGCCCGTTGACGAGCATCTGCATCCCTACTTATAATAGGGCAGATGTACTGCAGAATTGCCTGGATTCGATTGTGAACAACAAGGCTTTCTGTGATAAGATAGAGGTCTATGTGGGAGACAATGCCTCAACAGATTCGACAGAGCAACTGCTGAGGGAGTATTCGTCAAGATACCCTAATGTCAGGTATTATACCAATCCTAAGAACATAGGAGGGGAGAGAAATTTTATCAAGATACTGGAGACAGCCAATGGTGAGTTTCTGAAGCTGCACAACGACTATAGTGTCTTTACGGAGAACGGTTTGGGAGATGTGCTTCTCTGCGTAGAAAAGTATAGTAAGGACCGCCCGCTGTTGTTCTTCGATATGGATCATAAGCAAAGTCTGTATATAAACGATGTGACCGACAGTCTGGATAAGATATTCATGAAGGAACGGTGGGCAATGAGCTGGATAGGAAGTTATGGCTACTGGCGCGAAGACTTTCTGCCACTTGCGGACAAGGAGGGGAAGAAGGACACGCTTTTCCTGCAGTTGGACTGGTTCCTTCGTATCTTCATCAAGAAGAGGCGTTGTGTAATCTGCGAGTCGAGGTTCAGCAATCGCTATCCGTTTAAGGCTAAGTTGGGAGGCTACGACTTTATAAAGGTTCATACTTGGGATGTTTGATCCTTACGTAGAGCAGGGACTGATCAGCAAGAAGACTATGAGCATCGTTTCCAAGCATCAGTTCCACAGGATGTACTCATGGATTCAGAAGATAAAAGACGATCCTACCGTCTATACCTATGACATGGATCATCCTTACCGCACGCTCTATAAAAGATTCCATCGTTACGCTTGGTATTATCCTCTCATGGCAGAGACTGCCCTGAGGCTGATAAAGAAAAAAATATGATGAGAGTCTCAGACAGGATACGTGCGCAAGCATGACAGGTTCTACAGCGATGGCTCAACTTCATTTTCGGCAACTATATGGGGATGATATTAAGTTTTGCGAGGATCATGGCGAGACTTACGAAGAGGCGTGTGCACATCTGAAGAAGCGCTACGACGGTTATTATTTCCGGCAGAATGGAGTAGGCATCTACAATCCATTCTCCGTGCTCTCCACATTCAACGCGGGCGAGTACGGCAGCTACTGGTTTGAGACAGGCACTCCGTCTTTCCTCGTCGAGCTGCTCAAGCGTGATTACCTCATCACGCTGCTGTTAGGGCTCTATGTCGGGGTGGAGCACACCATCTCCGACGGCCGCATTGACATGATCGCCAAGACCAGGGATTATATCTACATCTTTGAGTTCAAGTACGACAAGTCTGCCGATGAGGCATTGAAGCAGATAGATGAGAAGGGTTATGCCCGGCCTTTCGCCATGGACCGCCGCAAGCTGTTCAAGGTCGGCGTGAACTTCAGCAGAGAGCGGCGCTGTATCGGTGACTGGAAGGTTGCAACAACTTAACATTTTGATAGCAACGGCTTCTCACGGTTTAGCGTGATGTGTTGCTGGCAGAATGGTATGGAGGGTAGGTTCTCTCCTACTACAAGCAATGTCTCAACTGCTGAAGCTTACTCAAGTATCGTTCTATCTGGGCTTATCCTGTATAGTCGGCTGCATATTGCTTCTGCCAGATTTATGTTGAGCTGTTATTTTAAGCCCTGTAATTAGGGGAGAGAAACTTTAGTAAAGAATTTATTAGAATAATGACAAAGAAAATAAAATTAGTTACCGGACACGGAAATTCAGAAAACGCTATGGATGATCTGTCTGCGACAATGAAACTAATGAGTGGGATACGAGGCTGCATGAAGAAGGCTGCAAATGTCCAGCCCTCTGGCAATAAGCACATAAAGGTGACCTATCAGTTCAAAATCAAATTGCGCGGTATCACCAAGCCGCCGGTATGGCGTCGAGTGCTCATCCCATCCCATTTTACCTTTAGTGGTTTCCATGCTGTTATCCAAGAGTCGTTTGGATGGTGGAACGAACATCTCTATTGCTTTGGTGATCAACCATATAGCCGTATGCTTATGATATCAGAGCCCAATGAAGATAGTTGGGAGAGGCCCGATTATAATGCTCGGAAGTTTACTCTTGGAGAATTCTTCGGTGAAGGGAAAGGAGCACGGAAGCTCTGCTACGTATATGACTTCGGCGATGATTGGATTCACGATATTACCCTTGAGAAGGTGCTTGACCAACCTTCTGACCATGCCCGCTGCATTGCCGGCAAAGGAGCCTGCCCCGAAGAGGACTGTGGCGGTGTGTGGGGCTATGAGGAGATGAAAGAGAACGGCGAGGCAGATGCTGCATATTTCGATATTGAAGAAATGCAAGGCGTGGAAGATATACCTGCAACAGGATATAAACCGTGGTAAGGTGCAATAGATGGATTAGCCCTTAATAGATTTTTCCTGTGTAGCATCAATGAAGAAGCAATGTAATTCCAATTTTGGGTTATAGCGAATCATCGTAATTAGGGATTGTAGATGTTTTTCGCTGAGTCCATATAACTAACATAGAAGGTTATGGCTACTGGTACGAAGACTTTCTGCTGTTTGTAGAAAAGGACGGGAAGAAGGACACGCTCTTCCTACAGCTGGACAGGTCCCTTCGTCTGTTCCTAAAGAAGAGACGTAGTGTAATCTGCGAGTCAAGATTCAGCAATCGCTATCCGTATTCCATTATTACACTTGGTATTATCCTTTCTTGGAAGAGGCTTCTTTTAGTCTGACAAAGAGAGCACGCTCTGGGTCTAAATATAATCAATTTATGTCATCATTAAAACAGGATGCGGTCCATGGGGTGAAGTGGAGTGCTGTGGGAAAATTCGCAAATACATTTGTTTCCTTTGCACTTGGCATTATTCTTGCTCGTCTATTGTCCCCAACCGATTATGGCATCGTGGGGATGGTTGCCATCTTCTTTGCTATAGCTGGGATCTTTATCGACAGTGGTTTCGGTACTGCACTTGTACAAAAGAAGGATGTGACAGATGAGGATATGTCAACCATGTTTTTCTTCAACGTGGGTATGGCTACTCTCTTCTTCATAATCTTGTTCTTTGCCTCTCCTTGGATAGCTACGTTTCTTGACACGCCTGTTCTGAAGAATATTATTCGTGTATCAGCGTTCTCTATGGTTATTGGTTCCATGGGAAGCGTTCAGTATAACATGCTGACTAGAAAAATAGATTTCAAGACGCCAGCTATCATAAGTCTCACATGTAATATTGTTTCTGGTATTGTCGGAGTTATACTTGCTTATAAAGGCTTTGGCCCATGGACATTGGTACTTCAAGGTCTTCTTTCAACAGTAATCAAC
>CALJCU010000199.1 GCA_938023885.1 uncultured Prevotella sp.
CTGCCTTTATGGGGAGGTATGCCAAGGGCCAAGTGATGCTCCCGCAAGATATCACGTGGGAACAGCTTGATTCTGTCTCCTTCAGATCTCTCCATTATGCTGTGGCGACACACAAGGCCGTACGTAAGCGTGCCTGTAAAGATGGACACTATTGGGGATCGGTGAGCACTGCTGACCATCAGTGGGAGAGCAGTTTGTGGGCTATGTCTGTGGCATATTCGGCTTTCTTTCAATGGAACCGACTTCCTCAATCGTTGAAAGATGACATCCACACCTTATTACTGGCCGAGTGCAACTACGAGCTTCAACGTTCGATTCCAACGGGTTATCTCGGTGACACGAAAGCAGAGGAGAACGGATGGGAGGTTGACATCTTGGCAGCAACGCTCGGCTTGTTTCCTACGGATAGTCTTGCACCTCAATGGTTCGATCGCATGCGTGCCTTCTCTATCAACAGTTATTCTCATCCGTCGGATGCAGAGAACTATACAGTCATCGACCCTTGGTATGACAATAAGACGGTAGCAGATCTCTATCAAGGACCGAACCTCTATCCCGACTGGACACTTCAGAACCATAACTTCTTCCATACTTCTTATCAGAATGTGGTCATCCAGGAATTAGGTGAGGCGGCACTTGCCTTGCGATTGTTCCAAGGCAGCGATAATCCACGGTGGCACAGTAATGCCTTACTGCATAACTGTGACTCTGTGGCTAAGAACGTGCTCAACTGGCTTACGCTGCCCGATGGGGAACAGGCCATGCCCAATGGCAACGACTGGAGTCTTTATCTCTATGATCAGTTGACAAGTTATTCGACGCTTGCCTGTATGCTTGATGATCGCGATGCACTGATGTTCGAGCAGCAGGCTTTGCAGCAGATAAAACGGAGACAGTCAGCTACCTCCGATGGCAGTTGGCTGCTGCGGCCCGATGTGGGAGCAAGACGGATGGGGGTGGAAGCTCATCGCGTGATGATGACATGGCTGATGCATGAAGTTTTCCCGACCGGTAGCATGAGTCCTTCTACGTGGTCAGACTTCGCCCGATGCTATTCGAGAGCAAAGCTGTTCCCTTGTCAGAATATCGTGCGGACATTGACGCAGGACTACTTTGCTTGTTTCTCATTCTCAGAGGGTTTGAAGAGTTTTACAGGGTACATGGAACCGCTGAGAGGATATGCGGCAGGAGAAGGGAATCTTATTGTTCCTTATCGTCACTATAACACAGGTAATATCATCGGATGGTATGAAACGTCGAAGAAGACCGAAGATGGGAAAGTCGTACGTATGAGACCTAACGCCCGCCTCCTTGGCGAACCACAGATTAGTCTTGATGGTAACTGTTTCACGGTACGTGCCCAACTCTTGGAAAACGATTCTTCTCTGTTGCGGAGCTTTACGCTAAGAGCAACTCCCTCCGGCTTTTTTTACAAAGACAAGGTGAGAATGCTGCGACTGGTGACGATTGACAAGGACAAGACGGGCATGCTAGCTATCGGAAATGATCCGTTCACAGGCTTGTGGCAATCAGAAGATAATAGAAGTTTTAATCGCACCTTTATGGAATTGAAATACAGTTACATCTCAGAGGTGACGGGTATGCCGCAGTTTTAATCGCACCTTTATGGAATTGAAATATCCTTTGAGCCTATCATGAATATCGCCACACCGCAGTTTTAATCGCACCTTTATGGAATTGAAATCGCTGACAACCTATGTAGAGAGTGCGTCGGGTATTGTTTTAATCGCACCTTTATGGAATTGAAATACAGTCTCGCTTTATTCCTGTGGAAGACGTATCTGAG
>CALJCU010000200.1 GCA_938023885.1 uncultured Prevotella sp.
GGGGGTAATGGTTTTTCTGTGACACCATTGGCGCCATCATTGTGCGTACCCCCATTGGCACCATTCTTTATCTTATTATCATTGCTATCTATCATATTTTATCGGTCATTTATTAACGCAGCACGCAGAGCAGCGAATCGTTATCATCCGCAAGACAAGTCATTAACACCTAACAGCCGTCAACTTACACCTTCTATCTCCTTTCTATAGCATCTTCTCCGCTTATGGTTGATATGCTCCAGGCTGTCCCATTGTCCCTGGACACCATTGTTGCTCTCCATCTCCACGTTCGTCTCACCCCATTTGAAGCCGTAGTCGATGTAACGGGGGATAAGATCGGCGAAGAGCAAGGCGTTAGCACCCTTGGCACGGTACTCGGGGAGGAAACCGATGAGCAGCAGGTCCACACCTTCCGTCTTGTGCTGCTTCAATGCACGCAGCACATACCACCAGCCGAAAGGCAGCAGACGGCCACGGTGACACTTCTGCATGGCACGTGCCATAGACGGCATCGTGACACCCACGCCAATGAGCTTGTTGTCCTTATTACCATCGACGACAAGAGTGATGAGGCTCGGATCGAGCATCGGCAGATACGTCTTCACATACTCGTCAATCTGACGCTGTGTGAGCTCCACATATCCGTAGAGGTCTTTGTACGTCTCGTTGATGAGCTTGAAGACCTCGTATGCGATGTCTCCTTCCTTAATCTCTCTCTTCGTGATCTTCTTGATGTGGAGATTGTAACGCTTCTCAATAAGCATGGAGAGCTTGGCAAACTTCTCCGGCGTCTTCTCCGGCATAGGGAGATAATACTCCACATAGTCGTTGTCCTTGGCCCATCCGCCCAACTTCTCCATATGCTCGGGGTAATAAGGATAGTTGTAGATCGTAGGCATGGTCCCAAGCTTGTCGAAGCCCATGATGAGCATGCCCTCAGGGTCGAGATCCGTGAACCCCAAAGGCCCCACCATCGCAGTCATACCCTTACTTCTGCCCCACTCTTCCACGGCATCAAAGAGCACCTTTGACACTTCCAGGTCATCGACAAAGTCGATCCATCCGAAGCGTACGTCTTTTTTATTGAACTTCTCGTTGGCGCGTTTGTTGATGAAAGCTGCCACGCGACCCACCAGCTTTCCGTCTTTATAGGCCATGAAATACTCAGCCTCACAGTAGTCGAAGGCTGCGTTCTTGTCTTTGCGAAGCGTGTTCATATCATCGATAAACAACACCGGCGCATCGTAAGGGTTACCCTTATAAAGATCGTAGTGGAAATCAATGAAATGCCTGAGGTCTCTCTTGCTTTCCACGCGTTTTATTTCTATAGACATGTTCTTGTTTTATTCTAAGCTGAATTATTGATGCATAAACATCAATAAGCAAAAGTAATGAAAAAGAGGGAGAGCACAAAAGAGATTAGCATAATTAAACATAAGGTTTCGTTTTTGGTCCCCTACTGATGCAATCATGTACAATCATACTCTATAATTGTTCAATTGTTCGAATCTCTCTTTGATAGTCTTTCTTCCTCGGAAGATATTGATTTTTATCTGTTCTTCCGTCATGTTGAGCAGCCGCGCGATATCTTTGTAAGATTTTCCCTCAAAGTCACGCAGCTGGATACATGCTCTCTGCTTCTCCGGCAGACCATTGACGATATTACGCACCATATCCACCTCGTCGTGAGCAATGGTCTGCTGAGAAGGCGTATAGGAGGAGTCGGGACACTCTGTCTGTGAGTCATCAAGACTCTCACTGCGCGAACCCCGGCTTTTGAGATAGTCGAGAGCTTTGTTCCGGCAGACCGTGTAACAGAATGCCTCAATATTCTCTATATCGTTCCATGAATCGTGCTTGTCCCACACTTTGATGAGTGTCTCCTGTACGATATCCTCAGCCTCAGCACTGTCGAGCGTGATGCGCAATGCCAGGCGATACAGCTGGTTTTTCAGCGGAAGGATATCATTCTGGAAACTTATCATTAATACCTAACACCTTTACTCTATCACCGTTCCGCCTCCCAGGGCCTCAGCCCTGGTGATAATGACACGCTTCACACCGGCCTCCACAGCAATGAGCGCATTCTCTATCTTTGGTTTCATACCGTCACTGATGGTACCATCCGCACAGAGCCTGTCGAAATCACTCCGCGTAATCTTCGCAATGACACTGCCCTCATCATCCGGATTAGCCAATACCCCGGCTTTCTCAAAGCAATAGACAAGCGTCACGTCAAAGAACGGGGCAAGGGCCTTGGCCGTCTCAGCAGCGACAGTATCGGCGTTGGTGTTCAGCAGATGCCCCTGACCGTCGTGGGTCAGCGGAGCCATGACAGGCATCACCCGCTGCTCAAGCAGTGTGGCGAGAGACTGACCATCCGTGCGTTCTACATCCCCCACGAAGCCATAACCGACACCGTTCTTCAAGGGGCGCTTATGAGAGAGCATCACGTTCATATCAGCGCCCGTCAGTCCAAGGGCGTTGACCCCAAGCGCCTGAAGCCGTGCCACGATATTCTTGTTGACGAGACCGCCATAGACCATTGTCACGACTTCGAGCATATCAGCATCAGTGACGCGACGGCCTTCAATCATCTTCGTCTCAATGCCCAATGCCGCAGCCACCTTTGTAGCCATTCGGCCACCTCCATGGACGAGCACCTTAGGACCCTCAATCTTTGCAAAGCGGCCCAAGAGGTCATTGAGACGGGCCTCATCCTCCACGATGGCACCGCCAACCTTAATAACAGTGAGATTCTTCATGCCTTAATAAGATATTATTCAAGATACGTATATCCGTAGAGTCCTGATCGATAGGTAGAGAGGAACTCCTTACCCTCTTCGAGCGAAATTTTACCATGTTTAACGCTCTTTGTTACCCAAATTTCCAATTGTCTAACCAGTTTCTTG
>CALJCU010000201.1 GCA_938023885.1 uncultured Prevotella sp.
AATGGTAAGAACAGGAGGCCGTTCTGGCTTAATAACCACCCCGACAAGGAATCTTTCCATCCTTTCTATACAAATTTTATAAAAAAGTGGGGAAAAGTGGGGCAAAGTGGGGGAAAATTTGTAACTTTGAACCCCAATAAAGAAGACTCTTACAATAAATATGTGTATAGAAGCATTCTGATGCGCTTTTTAGGTAACATAGAGGCCAAGACTGACGCGAAGGGACGGGCGTTCCTTCCGGCACAGTTCCGCAAGGTGCTGGCAACATCCGGCGAGGAGTCGCTTGTGCTTCGTCAGGATATTTTTGAGAACCTTCTGGTGCTCTATCCTGTGAGTGTCTGGGACGGTCTGATGGACGGCATGCGCCGGAGGCTGTCGCGGTGGGACCGCCGTCAGCAGATGGCTTACCGTACATTTGTCAGCAGTGTCGTGGAGCTCAGTATCGACGGCAGCGGCCGCATCCTCATTCCACGCACCCTCCTCGAAGCAGCCGGCATCAACCAGAACATCCGCTTCGTCGGGATGGGTGACACTATTGAGATATGGCCTGCTGACACTAAGGAGACCATGAGTCAGGAAGACTTCAGCCAAGTGCTGGAGGAAACAATGAGAGAAGGGAAGAACTTGAAGGAGGATAAAACAGAGGAGGATAAGATGAAGGAGGAAGACAATGACTGAGCCATCCGTAACATATCATGTCCCCGTATTGCTCAACGAGAGCATCGACGGCCTTGACATCAAGCCGGACGGCATCTATGTGGATGTTACGTTCGGCGGAGGCGGCCATTCACGTGAAATACTGAGGCGCCTGGGGCCCGATAGTCATCTGTTCAGCTTCGACCAGGATGCCGACGCAGAGAGGAACATCGTTGACGACGGCCGTTTCACGTTCGTGCATTCCAACTTCCGCTGGCTCGCCAACTGGATGCGCTACTACGGTGTGGAGCATATCGACGGACTGCTTGCCGACCTCGGTGTATCGGGCCATCACTTCGATGACGGGGAGCGTGGCTTCTCGTTCCGTTACGAAGCACCACTCGACATGCGCATGAACCGGGAGGGCGGAAAGACAGCAGCCGACATCGTGAACAACGATACGCAGGAGCAACTTGCCGACATCTTTTACCTTTATGGCGAACTGAGACAGTCGCGACAGATAGCAGCAGCCATCGTCAAGGCACGCACGCAGAAGTCTATCCTCACGACGCAGGATCTCCTGCAAGTGGCAGACCCGTTGTTCCGGCGTGAGAAAGAGAAGAGAGACATGGCACGCCTCTTTCAGGCGCTCCGCATAGAAGTCAACCATGAGATGACGGCACTCAAGGAAATGCTTACCTCAGCTACGCGACTGCTTGCCAGGGGCGGCAGATTAAGCGTCATCACCTATCACTCACTCGAAGGCCGCCTGGTGAAGAACGTCATGAAAACCGGAAACGGGAACGGGAAGGCTGAGGAAGACCCGGTATACGGCCGCAAGCCAAGCCCATTCCGGCCGGTCAACAACAAAGTGATCGTGCCTTCGGCTGAGGAGATTGAACGTAACCCAAGAAGCCGGAGCGCAAAACTCAGAATCGCGGAAAAACGCTAGAGCCATGGAAGAGAAAGAGAAG
>CALJCU010000202.1 GCA_938023885.1 uncultured Prevotella sp.
CATATTCTTGTGCCGTTGTTGTGGTGTCAGCTTGTCCATCATGGGCAAAAGTACAAAAATAAAATAAGAATAGTTCGCAAGTCTCAAATTAATATTGTATTTTTGCACGCTGATTATGGCAAGGAAGACAAATAACATAAAAGCAAAGATCATCGGATTTCCTGAGAAGATTTGCGATGATGGCATTCATGAATATGGTAAGACCAGTATGGACAACTGCCTTGCTGTGTTGACCCACTATCTACATAACGAGCCGACTGACGGTAGTCAAGAGGATAAGCTTTTACGAGAACAGATTGATGACCATTAATTTTCAAGTCCGGTTTAAGTAGTCCTCTAAATCATATCAAAACACTCATCTAATATGTATTCCAAGTCTGTGATGAACCATACGGTCAAGTCCATCACACACGAGGCCGCCGGCAGGCAGCTCGAGCTATAACTTCTTGGCCAACCTGAATCTTGGTGTGACAACGGGTCCGTTAAACCAGCGGCGGGAGAAAGCATCGTAACGCCGCGCCGGGATCCATACCGGACCAGCCATTGTGATAAGTGGCATAACCGCCATAAACTGATGCTGTAATGGTTAAAATATACCAGTTTGCTAATTAAGCGTAAAAAACTTAATAAATAATGCCAAAGAGTTTTCATGATGCTGACATTTTGTTGTATCTTTGCACTGTGAACAGCACAAAGCGTTCATGCAAAGGAAACAGAACATCACAAAATGACAAATAAAGCAACGACAGGCGAAAAGATTCCATTCACCAAGATGCAGGGTGCCGGCAACGATTATATATATGTAAATACATTATTATATGACATCTTTGATCCGGAGGCCACGGCACGTAAATGGAGTGACCGTCATTTTGGCATCGGGTCGGACGGACTGGTACTCATCGGCAAGCCAAAGGGCGAGGACGCTGACTTCTCCATGCGCATCTTCAACGCAGACGGATCTGAGGCAATGATGTGCGGCAACGCCAGCCGCTGCATCGGCAAGTACGTCTATGAGCGTGGCCTCTTTAAGGGCGACACGGTACGTCTCGAGACGCTTTCCGGGATCAAAGTACTGAAACTTCATATTGAGGACGGAATCGTAAAGAGCGTGACGGTGGACATGGGTGAGCCGAGCTTCAATGTGCCGGCTCAGTTCACGGGCTCCAAACCTGCGGGCACCGACGGCACGTTTGTCTCCATGGGCAATCCGCACTATGTGAACTTCGTGGAAGATATAAGAGAGACCGATGTGGCGGCACAGGGCAGGGAGCTTGAGCATTCTCCTTCTTTCCCCGAGCGCTGCAATATTGAGTTCGCGCAACTTACCACCCGACACCCGACATCCGGCACCCGGTCCATCCGCACCCGTGTATGGGAGCGTGGGTCGGGTATCACATGGGCGTGTGGCACGGGAGCCTGCGCTACGGCGGTGGCTGCAGCAGAAACCGGGAGAGCCGGAAGACAGAGCGACATCGTCATGGACGGCGGCACACTTCATATCGAATGGGACGACGACAACCATGTCAGGATGACAGGCCCTGCGGAGTTTGTCTTCGACGGAGAAATAGCGCTCTGAAATAAGAACACCAAACAACCAAAGAAAAAGATATAGAAGTATGGCTTTAGTAAACGAATATTACCTCAGGATGCCGGGCAGCTATCTCTTCGCCGACATCGCCAAGCGCGTCACAGCGTTCAAGGTGTCACACCCCGGACAAAGCGTGATCAGTTTAGGCATTGGTGATGTGACACGTCCCCTCGCTCCCGCAGTGGTGGAAGCGATGCACAAGGCTGCCGACGAGATGGCACACAAGGAGACCTTCCGCGGCTATGGTCCCGAACACGGTTACGACTTCCTTCGGGAGGCAATCCTAAAAGGTGACTTCCTCACACGTGGTATCCATCTCGACAAAGATGAGATCTTCGTCAACGACGGTGCCAAAAGTGATACGGCCAACATCCAGGAACTGCTACGCTGGGACAACAGTGTGGCGCTCACTGACCCCGTCTATCCTGTCTATGTCGACTCCAACGCCATGATCGGACGTGCCGGAAAATTCGAGGACGGCAAATGGACGGACATCACTTACCTGCCATGCACAGCGGAGAACAACTTTACGCCTGCTCTCCCCGATCATCGCGTGGACATGATTTACCTCTGTTATCCTAACAACCCCACAGGAACGGTGCTGACGAAGGACGAGCTGAGGAAATGGGTCAACTTTGCGCTGCACAACGAGGCCACCATCTTCTATGATGCCGCTTACCAGGCTTACATTCAGGATCCAGAGATTCCACACTCCATCTACGAGATAAAAGGTGCACGCAAATGTGCCATCGAGTTCCACTCTTACTCCAAGACCGCCGGCTTCACAGGTGTGCGTTGTGGATACACGGTCATCCCGAAGGATGTCCTCGCCAAGACCATCGACGGTAAGGAGATCCAGCTCAACGCACTCTGGGAGCGCCGCCAGTCAACGAAGTTCAACGGTACATCTTATATCTCACAGCGCGCTGCTGAGGCAACCTACAGTGAGGAAGGGCACAAGCAAACGCGTGAGACCATCGCCTACTACATGGAGAACGCACGTATCCTGCGCGAGACACTCACGAAGCTCGGCTATGCCGTCTACGGTGGCGAGAACGCTCCTTACCTCTGGGTGAAGACACCCAACGGCATGGATTCATGGAAGTTCTTCGACACACTGCTCTATGGATGCGGCCTCGTCTGTACCCCGGGTGTGGGTTTCGGTCCCTCGGGTGAGGGCTACTTCCGACTCACGAGCTTTGGCAACCGCGAGGATATAGAGGAAGCCACAGAGCGGTTCAAGGGGCTGTAAAGAACCTTTTTCCCCCGTAGGAAGGGGAGAAAATATCGCTGAACCTCATTAAGGAAAATAGTGATTACACGCCCCTCCGACGCTACACCCTCCCTACGGGGAAGGGCCGGGGAGAGGCCCATAATTAGTAAATAGAGAGACTATGAAAACGGTAAAAGGATTGGTTCTGCTATTGGCTTGCTTCTCAGCAGCCACGGCAGGCGCTCAGGACAAAGTGGAAGGAACGATTGCCGGTGACTTCGTTAACCAGTATATCTGGCGTGGTCAGGATCTAGGCGATGTATCAGTACAGCCTACGCTCGGCGTAGCATACAAAGGCTTCTCTCTCACAGGATGGGGCTCTGTAGGGCTCTCTGACAACAATGACACGAAGGAGTTTGATCTCACTGCCGCCTATCAGACAGGCGGTCTCCACGTCGGCATCACCGACTATTGGTTCAACACGCCCAATGAGAAGTATTTCCACTACGATGCCCACTCTACCAGTCACGTGTTCGAAGGAAACATCGGTTACGACTTCGGACCTGTGGTGCTGAACTGGTACACGAACTTCGCCGGTAACGATGGTCTGAACAAGAGCGGCAAGCGCGCCTACAGCTCCTACGTGGAGGCTGCGGTGCCTTTCAAGCTTGCCTCCCTCGACTGGACAGCTACCATAGGTGCCGTACCTTATGCCACCTCGTTCTATGGAAGAGTCAACGGTTTTGCAGTGACGAATGTGTCATTGCACGCATCGAAGGACATCCAGGTAACAAAGAGTTGGTCCGTGCCTCTCTTCGCCGGTGTCACCGCTAACCCGT
>CALJCU010000203.1 GCA_938023885.1 uncultured Prevotella sp.
CATCACCGGCAGACCGATAAGCATCCGACGCCGACACCGAATAATCAGAACCAAAATCAGACGTTTCAATACTGGTGTCGTGAGAAGTATAGCTGTCCTGTTCAGAACAATTAGTCCCAGTGCATGCGCTTGCCATGGGAGGGAAGCAGACGGATGCTCCCAGAAGAAGCAAAGTACTGCTTATGGAGATCAATTTCCGTTGCATGAGTCGATCGCCTCGCTTGTGCTTCCATAAATCTTGAGAGACCCATCCATGTCGTACTTGAAAAATAGAACGTGAGCGTTGTATCCGCCACCGACAATGGCACCGTTGGCGTCAACGAGGGGACTCTGGGAAGAGTCGACGCACACGGACAGGGTCGCTACCGAGTCTTCCCTCGTGATCTCAGGCGACCGCCGGACATAGGCGATCCATGATCGCGTACCCGGCTGTGACCGCCACCCCTTACTGGCCACCTGCGACAGACTCTGCGCCTCCAAGCCCGCGAAAGGCTGCATGAGCGCGCCCATAGCAACATGGCGCGAGTGGAGACAGGTTTCTTGCATAGCAGATGAAAGTTATATAGTTCTTCAATTAAAAGCAATTTCAATAAATATGTGGTAAAGTTACAAAATATAATGACATAAAATTGCTTTTCCCCCAACTTTTAAGAAGAATTACCAAATGCAAAACTATCCCCATTTCCATGGGAACGGAAGAGACAGGGAAAAGTTAACGACTCAATAGAAAAAAGTGGCTAAAACATTTGCTAATTGGCTAAAAATGCGTAACTTTGCACGCTGTTTGGGGGAACATTGTGCCCTGACGCGAAATAAGAACTTTAAAATAGCTGGATGAAGAAAGACAATTTGAAAGACCAGTACCGCATCAATGGACAGATTCATGTGCGGGAAGTACGTGTGGTAAGTGACGACGGCTCCGAGGTGATGCCCACGCGCAAAGCGTTGGATCTGGCCCGTCAGCAAGAGCTCGACCTGGTCGAGATTTCCCCGAATGCACAGCCACCAGTCTGCCGTATCATCGACTATAGCAAGTTCCTCTACCAGCAAAAGAAGCGCCAGAAGGAGATGAAGCAGAAACAAGTCAAAGTGGAAGTGAAGGAGATTCGTTTCGGACCTCAGACCGACGACCACGACTATCAGTTCAAGCTCAAGCATGCCCGTGAGTTCCTCGAGGAGGGCAACAAGGTGCGTGCCTACGTCTTCTTTCGTGGCCGCAGTATTCTCTTCAAAGACCAAGGTGAGGTGCTCTTGCTCCGTCTCGCCAACGACCTCGAGGAAGTGGCAAAGGTAGAGCAGATGCCGAAGCTCGAAGGCAAGAAGATGTTTCTTTTCCTCACTCCGAAGAAAGCCGGTGTGGCTAAGCAGAGCCAGCAGAAGCGTGACCGTCTCGCCAAGGAGGCTGTTGATAAGGAGCAGCAGAAGATTCAGGCTACCGAAGAGGCTAAGAAGAAAGGTCTGCTCGGAAACGCCAAGGGGGCAGAGGCACTGCTGAAGCTTAACGCTGACGCTAAAGAATAGGGAATAAAGGATACAGGATGCAAGGAATTTGACGCGAAGAAACAAGATTAAAGTAATCATAACGCTCAACATTAAAGATTATAACTGTGTGGCCCCGCCTGGTATATGCGTTGCCACCTTTCATTAATAACAAATAAACAATAACAAAAATGCCAAAAGTAAAGACAAACTCCAGTGCAAAGAAGAGATTCACATTCACCGGGACAGGTAAGATCAAGCGTCATCACGCTTATCACAGTCACATCTTGACTAAGAAGACGAAGAAGCAGAAGCGTAATCTGGATCACCAGACACTCGTGGACCGCACTAACCTCAAGCAGGTGCGTGACTTACTGAACCTCCGTTAACTTAACAGGCGTGTTAATAGAACAACTTAGTCAAACGAATTAAAGAAGAAAAATTATGCCAAGATCAGTAAATCATGTAGCTTCCAAAGCTAAGAGAACAAGAATACTGAAGAAGACCAAGGGTTACTTCGGTGCCCGTAAGAACGTGTGGACTGTAGCTAAGAACACCTACGAGAAGGGTCTTACCTACGCTTACCGCGACCGTCGTACGAAGAAGCGCAATTTCCACGCTCTGTGGATCCAGCGTATCAACGCTGCTGCCCACCAGTACGAGATGAACTACTCTCAGCTCATGGGTGCTCTTCACAAGGCCGGCATCGAGATCAACCGTAAAGTGCTCGCTGACCTCGCCATGAACAATGAGGAAGCTTTCAAGGCCATCGTTGAGAAGGTGAAGTAAGCCGTGGACTGAGAAAACACGAACAGAGAGAATATCAAGAGATGTGTCACTTAGGTGGTACATCTCTTTTTTCGTTACTTTTTTGTTATTTTCTTATTATAAAAGTTTGCATAACACAAAGAAATAAACTAAATTTGCTATTATAAAAAAAAGTACACAGATCTATAAGAATTGCGATACCATCAGAATTTGCAGATTATACCCGGCAACTCATGGGTGAGGAGCTATATAGCGTCCTTGAACAAGGACTGCGGGAGGAAGCTCCCGTGAGCGTGCGGCTCAACCCGTTCAAGACAACCGGCTTATTGGACACAGGCGAGCAGGTACCCTGGTGTCCATGGGGTTACTGGCTGGCTGAGCGTCCCGCCTTCACCTTCGATCCGTTGCTCCATGCCGGACTGTACTATGTCCAGGAAGCATCGTCGATGTTCGTCTGCGAGGCTGTGCGCCAGTGTTTGGAGCACGGCTTGTTGTCCCGGCAACCGCTCCTCGCTGCCGACATGTGTGCTGCCCCGGGAGGAAAGACGACCGCACTGTGTTCCGTGCTGCCTGAAGAGAGCCTGCTGTTCAGCAACGAGCCGATGAAACAACGGGCAAACATCCTGAAGGAGAACATCATCAAGTTCGGCCACACCGACATCATCGTGACGAACAACTATCCACGCGACTACCGGGAGACGGGACTGTCGTTCGACCTCATCCTGACTGACGTGCCGTGCTCCGGTGAAGGAATGTTCCGCAAGGACCCGGGAACAGTGGACGAATGGAACGTAAAGAACGTAGAGAGATGCCGGCAACTGCAGCGCTCCATCGTGGAAGATATATGGCCCAGTCTCAAACCGGGCGGTATACTTATCTATTCTACCTGCACTTTCAACGCCCATGAGGACGAGGATAACGTGCAATGGATTACCGACACGCTCGGGGCGAGCTCCGTATCCTTAGAGGCACAACCGGAATGGAATATCACTGGCGCACTCGTCGGCTCCCGGCCCTGCTACCGGTTCATCCCCGGCCGCACACGCGGGGAGGGGCTCTTCATGGCTGTGCTGCGGAAACACGGCGAAGCGACCACCGACAAGCCGTGGATGTCTCCCACAGTCTCCGCAAGAACGGGAAAGGCGGGCGATGAGCACAAGGAATGGCTCAAGGCTGACTTCACCGAGGTGAAAGAAAGGGAATTTGTCCGTGCCATCCCCTCACGCTGGCTCTCTCTATATAATAATGAGAAAAGGAGTCTGCATATCATTCATGCCGGAATAGAACTAGGCACTATCAAAGGCAAGGACCTGATACCCGATGCATCGCTGGCCCTCAGCACGGCCCTCAATCGGGAAGCTTTTCCACAGACAGAGCTTAGCTACGACAATGCCATACGCTATTTGAGGAAAGAAGCTGTGACGCTCCCGGCAGAGGCACCCCGTGGCTTCACGCTCGTCACCTACCGCCACCAGCCTCTCGGCTTCGTAAAGAACATAGGCAACCGTGCCAATAACCTCTATCCACAAGAATGGAAGATAAAAAGTACACATATCCCCACATCAGCATCATCGTTGCCATGTCACCCCATCGTGCCATAGGCTCACACGACACACTGCCCTGGCACATTCCCGAGGATCTCGCACGGTTCAAACTGCTCACGTGGGGGCACACCGTCCTCATGGGGCGTAAGACCTATGAGTCGCTGCCTCACGGTGCCTTGCCTGGTCGGCGGAACATTGTGCTAAGCCGAACCGTTAGGAGTCTACCAGATTGTGATGTCTATGCTTCCTTCGAAGAGGCCCTTCGCCATTGCGCCAGCAACGAGAACGTGTTTATCATGGGAGGGGCGTCCGTCTATCGCGCCGCGATACCCCTCACCTCCCACCTGTTCATTACACTGGTGGAAAAGGAACCGCAAGATGCCGACACATTTTTCCCCGCCTTTAATGAGAACGGATGGCAAAAAGTGAATCATGAGCAACACGAGGGTTTTGCCTTCACAGAGTGGCGGCGCAGTGCAGGGACCGCCTACAGAGAATCACCCAAATAAATATTATCAATGGGAAAAAACAAGATAATCTCCAATAAACCCTGCCTTGACTTCCTCCGCTACAGTCTCCATGACGACGCGGGAGTGCCAGAGACGACAGGCAG
>CALJCU010000204.1 GCA_938023885.1 uncultured Prevotella sp.
GGAGTTTTCTCTATGCGTGGTCTTCGGTTCCATAGAACGATTCGGGTGGCTCCGGATTGTCGAAGTCGGCAATGGTGTCGCCGATCTCGAATTTCTCCAGACCGATTACGGCACAGATGTCGCCGGAATCCACATGGTCCGTTTTCTTGTGCCCCATACCCTCGAAAGTGTGGAGTTCCTTGATTTTCGTGCGTTCCTGTGTGCCGTCGCGGTGACAGATTGTGATGTTCATGCCATCCTTCAGGGTGCCACGGTGAACACGCCCCACAGCGATACGCCCGGTATAATTACTATAGTCGAGAGAAGTGATAAGCATCTGCGGGGAACCCTCAAGATGCTTAGGAGCAGGGATGACCTCCACAATCTTGTCGAGCAGATAATCGATATTATCCGTTGGAGTCTTATAGTCGGACCCCATCCAGCCATTTTTGGCTGAACCATAGACGACAGGGAAATCAAGCTGATCCTCAGAGGCGTTGAGGTCACACATGAGATCGAACACCATCTCATAGACTTGTTCGGGCCTGCAGTTTGGTTTGTCCACCTTGTTCACCACAACGATAGGCTTGAGGCCTATTTTCAGGGCTTTCTGCAACACAAAGCGCGTCTGCGGCATCGGGCCCTCAAAGGCATCGACTAAAAGCAGGCAACCGTCGGCCATGTTGAGCACGCGCTCTACTTCACCACCAAAATCAGAGTGACCCGGCGTGTCAAGAATGTTAATCTTCACCCCTTTCCAGTTTATCGAGACATTTTTAGAAAGAATCGTTATCCCCCGCTCACGCTCCAGATCGTTGGAGTCGAGCACCTCGCCACTATCATCCTTTCCGTCGCGGAAAAGCTTTCCGGCGAGCATCATCTTGTCGACCAGTGTTGTCTTGCCATGGTCGACGTGCGCAATCACTGCAATGTTACGAATGTCTTGCATCGTTTTTATCTTAAACTATTAATGCTGAAATCTATTTGGATGCAAAATTACAAAAAATAGTTGTGAAAACATTGCTAATAGCCGAAATTTTAGTAACTTTGCATCCGCATTTCCGGAGAAGCCGGGGCATTCGAGGCTGTCGGGGTTGTGATTAAGGCCTACAGACGACTAAAGGATGTCATTGATGCACCAACCATTAATCAATTTCAGCAAATGTATTTAGACAAAGAGAAGAAAGCAGAGATCTTCAGCAAGTATGGCAAAGGTACCACAGACACTGGTTCTGCAGAGGCACAGATTGCCCTGTTCACTTATCGTATCGCCCACCTGACTGAGCACGTTAAGGCTAACCACAAGGATTTCGTGACTACCCGCTCTCTGACTCAGCTCGTCGGCAAGCGCCGTCGTCTCCTCACCTACCTCAAGGAGCGTGACATCAACCGCTACCGTGAGATCGTAAAGGCTCTCGGACTGAGAAAGTAAAAAAGATCCACAAGGCCTGCTGACCACACCCCCACCCCTCTTCCATCCAGGAGAGGGGCGGGGCCGGCAGGTGAGACCAACAGGTAGTCATTCTCTTTTTAATTCATCATACGTTTTCCTTCCTCTTCCATAGTATTCCCACAAAATACTAATCTTCACCCGCTCCGACACGGGATTAAGCGTTCTTGTTGCAGCAATCTCTTTCCGGTCCCTGTCAAACTCATGCTTCCACTTGTGGAAAGCACGACGACCACGGATCACTGCTTTGAAGTCGCCCACATTATGTTGGAGAATAAGCATCTCGAAAGCAGCGAGCCAGTCGAGAAGGCAACGCATACGCATCACACCCTTCAGTTCATCATCAGGCAAATTCTTATAGAGCATTGTAAGATTGTTGCGGAAGTTAAGAAACGTCTTCATCGGGTTGCTCTTCGGCAGAGTGCCGCCTCCGACATGATAGACCTCACTCTCAGGGTAGCACACGATACGCCGCCCCCGCTGGCGCAGCCGCCAACAGAGATCTATCTCTTCGCAGTGGGCAAAGAACCTACCGTCCAAGCCTCCTATCCTCCAGTAGTCTACGGAACGGATAAACAAGCAGGCACCCGTTGCCCACAACACGTCCTGGATATAGTCGTATTGCCCTTCGTCGCGTTCCACCGTGTTGAAGATCCTCCCGCGGCAGAACGGATAACCGTAACGGTCGAGGAACCCACCACAGGCTCCGGCATACTCAAAACAGTCCTTGTCCATCGCTGACAACAACTTCGGCTGACAGGCTGCCACATCCTCATGAGCATCCATATATTCCACGAGCGGAGTGAGCCAGTGATGGGTAACCTCCACATCGGAGTTGAGCAGCACATAGTAGTCAGCCTTGATCTTTGCCAGCGCACGGTTATATCCTTCTGCAAAGCCATAGTTCTTGTCAAGACGTAACGTCATGACCATCGGGAATCTTTCCGCGAGCATCTCCAGGGATCCATCAGTGGAAGCATTGTCCGCCACCCACACATCAGCCTCGTCTTCCGAATATTTGACTATTGTGGACAGATAGGTCTCCATCATCTTCCGTCCGTTCCAATTGAGGATCACTACTGCTGTTCTCATAATAGCCGAGCTTTGAGTGCACTCTTGTCAAAATTGAACTCACCGAGTTTTACCCGCACGATCTCGTTGTCCAGACGGTCGTTGTCATCCAGAGGCGGGAGTTCCACGCGGATATAGTTCTTTGTGAAGCCATGCATCGCCTTTCCGTGTGCCGCCTTCTCAAATAGCACCTCCGCCTCCTTGCCGATATGTGCGGCATAGAAAGCGAGCGTCTTCTCATCCGACAGTTTCAGCAGCCGGTGCACTCGCTCTTTCTTGTCTTTGTCTGGCACTATGTAATTAATGTGTAAAGCAGAGGTCCCCGGACGCTCTGAATAAGGAAAGACATGAAGCTGCGTCACAGGCAGTGACTTGATAAACTCGTAACTGTCCTCAAAGCAATCCGAGGTCTCTCCACGACACCCAACCATAACATCCACACCAATGAATGCATCGGGCATAAGCTTTTTGATAAGATGAATCTTATGAGCAAAGACATCTCGTGTATAACGACGGTGCATGAGCTTCAATACCTCGTCGCTGCCACTCTGCAGTGGGATATGGAAATGGGGCATGAACGCACGACTGTGCGCACAGTAGCCGATGAGCACATCATCAAGGAGGTCAGGCTCCAACGAACTGATGCGGAAGCGCCGGATGCCCTCCACACCATCGAGCGCCTTTACGAGGTCGATAAACTTTTCCCCTGTTGTCTCCCCAAAGTCGCCGATGTTCACACCTGTGAGAACGATCTCCTTACCGCCTTCACGTACGGCCTGCTCAGCTTGCTCCACGAGAGATGCAATTGGTGGGTTACGTGAGAAGCCGCGCGCATAGGGAATGGTGCAATAAGTGCAGAAATAGTTGCAGCCGTCCTGCACCTTTAAGAAGGCGCGGGTATGCTCTTCGCTCCGATTTGCCGATAGGTCCTCGTACCGCTTTGCCTCCCGCATATCGCCGACATGAACGGCAGGCGCCGCATCCTCGGAAAAATAGGCCTCGAGTATGCGCACCAGGTCTTTTTTCTCCTGATTGCCGAGCACCAAATCCACGCTTCCGTCTTCTTTCAGACTCTCCGCCGCCGCCTGCGCGTAGCAACCCGCCGCGACCACGACGGCTCCGGGATTTAAGCTCTTCGCGCGGTGCAACATCTGCCGCGATTTCCGGTCCGCGATGTTCGTCACGGAACAGGTGTTGATGATGTAGACATCCGCCCTTTCCTCAAAAGCGCGGAGTTCGTAGCCCGCTGCGACCAGCGCCTGTTCCATCGCCTCGGTCTCGTAGGCGTTTACCTTACATCCCAGCGTGTGAAATGCCGCTGTTCTCATCTTATTCT
>CALJCU010000205.1 GCA_938023885.1 uncultured Prevotella sp.
TTCTCTTTGCTTTCATGTCGTAAGTATTATTTATGATGATATCCTGCAAAATGTGTGCCTGTTTGTAAGACAACCTGCGCTGCCGGGGCCTATACCAACCCCAGAAAACGTCGGGCAGTATCTCTGTCTTGGCGATAAGATACGGATAATAAGGTTCATCCGATAAATGTGTCCATGCTTATTTTCATCTGAGTTTGACGTTTTATTATGCTGCGCCCGTGTCGTATAATCGCCTTACTCGTGTCGCGATGGGATAAGTGTTAAGCAGGAGAATATGTTGCAAAAGCAGAGGAATTGTCGTACCTTTGCATGCAGATATGAACCGGAGAAAGAAGAAAAAGAATACACATGAGATAAAACTGGCCATTGCTGCTGCTATTCTTATCGTGGCAGCATTAGCTGTCCTCAAGCCATGGAAGATGTTAGACAACCGGAACTATGATGCCGACTGGCCTTATCATGACACGACGAGCGGCGACTACTCAGGCGGCTATGATGGCATCGACATCTCTATCCATCAGGGCAAACTGAGGTGGAAAGAGATGGAACAGAACCAACGGCTACAGTTTATCTTCGTCAAGGCCACGGAAGGCCTCTATCTGAAAGACCCGTGCTATGACCGTAATATCAGCCATTCCCGCAATCTCGGTATCCGGGTCGGAGCCTATCATTTCCTGACCAAGGACTCAGGCACGATGCAGTTTGCTAATTTTGCCCGTCATATTGATATGGATAGTCTCGATCTCTTGCCGGTCCTCGATTGTGAGGATGACGGCACCTTAGGTTGGAGCCGGAGAGAAATCCAGAGTGCCGTCACCGCTTTCGCCGCCGCCTGCCGGGCCCGCTACGGCGTGAGGCCTATCATCTATTGCAGCGAGAGCTACTATAAGGATTATCTCTCCCCGGAGTTTGACGACTACAAACTGTTTATCGCTTCTTACAGTTCCCGACCCGTGCTGCCCGGAAAGGCTAAATATCTGTTGTGGCAGCGTAGCCGGCATGGCCGTATCCCTGGTATCTGGGTGAAGGTTGACCTTGACACGTTCGCGTCCGGTGCGAGCCTTAACGATTTGAAGAGGTGAAACCGCCAACATGGTGGAGAAGCAAGAGGCTTGAGAGAATAATATTACCTTGGATTCAGTTCGTCAGGAGTTTCCTTTGTGAACATGTTGACGGGCGTGGCCGCCTTTATTGTCAGGTCTCTGATAACATCCGGATTCAACTTTATGGATGGGTTGAAATCGGGGCTCTGCATATTCATACTAATATCTCTTCCATCCTTTTCCTTCCGTACTCTATAATCTCTTTCCCCTTGTCGAACTCGAGGAGACCATAGCGGTTCATGGGGATGTCGAGACAGATGTCGGGCGGGGTGTTCTCCACGGCTGCCTGCGTGTTGGCCAGTATGACGATCTCACAGAGGCGGAGGCCCATCGTCAGGACGTTGTCGGAGAGTTTGCCTTTCACCATCGGCAGTTTCCTGACCATCCGCCGCCAGAAGACGGTATCATCCTGGGTTCCTGCCTTCGGGACAGTCAGAGTCGGGTCTTCGGCGCCGCTCGCATTGACCGCAATGAGGATATCTCCTTTGTGCCGTTTTATTCTGTTGACGGGCAAGGTGTTGTGGACACTCCCGTCGACAAGGATATGGTTGTCGATATGCACGGGCGAGAAAATCCCGGGGATGGATATGGAACAGCGGATCGCTTGGGCCAGTGGGCCTTTGTCGAAGATGAACTCTTTGCCGCTGACGAGGTCGCTTGCCACGCAGCAGAAAGGGATAGGGAGCTGCTCGATGGTGATGTCTCCCGTCAGCTGCGTGAGCAGGGTCGTGAGGCGGTCGGCGGTAGCGATATGGTTAAGGCCGGGTGAGATGTCGATGAGCGAAAGAATTTTTTTGCGGTTGAGGCCTGTGATGATCTCTTTTGCTTTCTCCAGTTTCCCACAGGCGTAGAGTCCGCCTACGAGGGCACCCATGGATGTCCCCGCAATGGACGTTATCTTGTAGCCATGCGCTTCCAAGGCCTCGATGGCACCGATGTGGGCAAAGCCGCGGGCACCTCCACCGCCCAAGACAAGTGCTACATTCTTCGAAGATTCTTGCGTGGGCTCTTTTGTCGGTTCTTTGTGGAAGAGCCGGAGAAAGGATTCGAGATATCTATTCATGTTCGTGATGTCTTCCGGTATCAAAGTTAATGAATCCTTCGCACCTTATATCTGAATTTATAATTATTAACATGAAAAAGTAACAATTGTTACTGACGGAGTAAACGAAAATATCTTATCTTTGCAGAAAATATTATGCCAATCATGGAAAAGAAAACTAATCTTATCTTGACAATGATCTTTTGGGGTGCCCTCTGGGGTATCGTTGAAGCAACACTCGGCTGGGACTTCCACGCGGTCCATTTCAGAGGGGGCTCGCTTATCCTTTACAGCTTCGGCATCTTCTGCATGCTCTCAGCGGCAAGTCAGAGTGAGCGTACGAGTGCCATCTTTGGTACAGCCGTCGTAGCCTCGGCCATCAAGCTCTTGGATCTGTTCATGCCCAACACCTTTCAGGGAGCTGTCCATCCAGCGTTGTATATCCTCATGGAGGGCGCATTGATTGCTGTCTTAGGCAGTCTCTTCAGTTTCAAGTCGCGTGTGCACTGGACCTGGTGCCCGCTCTACACACGCCGTCTCGCCATCCCGATGGTGGTCGTGGCAGCCATCCTTCAACTATGGCTGGGTTGACGGGAGCCGTGCTCGCCGGTGGACACAGCTCACGCTACGGCTCCAACAAGGCGCTCTATACCGTTGCAGACGATACGTTGTTGGGTCGTCAGCTTCACAGTCGCACCTTCTTGCAGCATGCTTTGGACACGCTCCGCCCCCTGTGCGATGAACTGCTCATCAGTGCGAGTGAGGCCAATGCCGAAGCTTATAGCCAGGAGAGCGTGCCCGTCGTTGTAGATGAGGTAGCCGACTGTGGGCCGTTGGGAGGCTTGGCCTCGTTAATGGATGCCGCTACTGGACAATGGTTGTTGCTCTTGACCTGTGACATGCCGTTTGTCACTACGGCTTCGCTTCAGAGCATGCTCGAGGAGCCTTGTGAAGACGTGGATGCTGTCAGTGCTCATCAGTTTCCGCTTCTTATCCGCCGCGACACATTATATATATTAAGAGAGAGTCTGAAGCAGAGAGACTATCGTGTGCGGAGCTTCCTCAAAAGGATTCGAACACGCTATGTTGAACTCCCAGAGCAGGAATCTATGAATATCAATCAGTTAAATTATACAATACAAGATATTACTAAGAACTAACAATGAATAATGAACGTATGATAAAGGGCAACGCGCCCCGTGCACTCTTTGCCGCC
>CALJCU010000206.1 GCA_938023885.1 uncultured Prevotella sp.
GAAAGGACTGACAAGCCATTAACACCCTTCACCTATCACCCAATCTCCTTGAGCAGCTGCCTGCGGGCCTGCGCGGCAAAGGCACGGTCGTCCTCGTTCGACTGGAACTTACGGTAGACGAAGTTGTCGGAAAGGTAGTTCTTACGCACTATCCTGTTCTCAGCCAGTTCCTCGGGGAGGCCTTGGAAGAGGATACGGCCCTCGAAGAGCAGATAGGCACGGTCAGTGATTGAAAGCGTCTCCTGCACGTTGTGGTCGGTGATAAGGATGCCGATGTTGCGATATTTCAACCTCCAGACGATGTGCTGTATATCCTCCACGGCGATAGGGTCGACACCGGCGAAAGGCTCATCAAGCATGATGAACTTCGGGTCAATGGCCAGACAGCGCGCTATCTCTGTACGGCGGCGCTCGCCACCTGAGAGACGGTCACCTTTGTTCTTGCGTACCTTCTGCAAGCGGAACTCAGCGATGAGACTCTCAAGCTTGTCGCGCTGCTGCTGATGGGTGAGTTTCGTCATTTCCAGCACAGCCATGATATTATCCTCCACGGAGAGCTTACGGAAGACGCTCGCCTCCTGCGGCAGGTAACCGATACCCGCACGCGCGCGTTTATACACAGGATAATCAGTAATCTCGTTGTTATCGATATACACATGGCCTTCATTAGGGATAATAAGGCCTGTGGTCATGTAGAAAGAGGTTGTCTTACCGGCGCCATTAGGACCCAGCAGACCAACAATCTCACCCTGTTTGACGTTGAACGACACATGGTCGGCCACTGTACGGCGTCCGTAACGCTTTACAAGACCCTGCGTGTGAAGCTCCTGACGAGGGAGCCGCTCCTTGAGCAGCTCGTCGACCTGCCCGGGGGAGAGATTGTCATAATTGTCCAGAACATTATTATCCTGGATGCTATTGTCTTTGATGTTATCTGCCGTTTGCTGAATATCCTCTTCTTCCATTATAAGTGTCAATGATCTGTATTTTGCCACAAAATTACTAAAAAAAGGAATAATAACGTTGCCTAATGGAAAAACCATCTCTATTATTGCAGTTTTTAATAAGAATTTGGGTACTTTTGCAAGCATATAACAAGCATATGACAAGTATATAAAAGGAAAGACAGTTCGCAATATGTTTATCATACGGTTACTGCATCGTTATCTCACGACTTTCGGCAGCTACCTCATTCTTATGGGACGCACGTTCTCCATTCCGGAGCGCCTGCGTATGTTTGCCAAGCGTTATGTCAAGGAGATGTCACAGCTCGGTGTCGACTCCATCGGCATCGTGCTGCTCATCAGTTTCTTCATCGGTGCCGTCATTTGTATCCAGATGAAGGTCAACATCCAGAGCCCCTGGATGCCGCGTTGGGTGACGGGCTACGTGACGCGTGAGATCATGCTCCTCGAGTTCTCCTCGTCTATCATGTGCCTCATCCTTGCAGGTAAGGTCGGTTCGAATATCGCCTCCGAGCTCGGCACAATGCGCGTGACGCAGCAGATTGATGCACTCGACATCATGGGGGTCAACTCAGCCTCATATCTCATCCTCCCGAAGATTCTCGGACTCGTCACCATCATGCCGTTTCTCGTCATCTTCTCCTCTGCTCTTGGCATCATCGGAGCCTACGCCACGGCTTACGTGGGTCACATGATGTCACCGGAAGACCTTACGGCAGGCATGCACCACGCTTTCAACCAGTGGTTCGTGTGGATGAGTATCATCAAAAGTCTCTTCTTCGCATTCATTATCTCCAGTGTGTCATCATTCTTCGGTTATACGGTGGAAGGCGGCTCCGTGGAAGTGGGCACGGCCTCAACGAACGCTGTAGTGTGCTCGAGTGTGCTCATTCTCTTCTCTGATGTGTTCCTCACAGAACTGTTGTCATAATTATTGTTGGCATGATTGAAGTAAAACACTTAACAAAGAGCTTCGGCGACAAGACTGTGCTCTACGACATAAACGCTGTCTTTGAGACAGGCAAGACCAATCTTATCATCGGCCAGAGCGGATCGGGCAAGACAGTGCTGATGAAGAATCTTATAGGATTACTTACGCCTACAAGTGGCGATGTTCTCTTCGACGGGCGCAATGTCTTGTCAATGGACAAACACACCAAGGTGATGCTCCGGCGCGAGATGGGAATGGTGTTTCAAGGATCAGCACTCTTCGACTCTCTTTCCGTCTTGGAGAACGTCCGCTTCCCCCTCGACATGTTCGCTCCGATGAACAGCAGGGAGCGTGACCGCAGGGCACAGGAATGCCTGGAACGCGTCAACCTGCTCGACGCCCAGAATAAATACCCGGCAGAAATCTCCGGCGGTATGCAGAAGCGTGTAGCCATCGCACGTGCTATCGTCCTCAACCCGAAGTATCTCTTCTGCGACGAGCCGAACTCAGGTCTTGACCCAAAGACATCGCTCGTCATCGACGAACTGCTCTCAGGTATCACAAAAGAATATGCTATCACAACCATCATCAATACCCACGATATGAACTCCGTGATGGGTATTGGTGAGAATATTATTTTTATCTACAAAGGCCACAAGGAGTGGCAAGGAACTAAAGACAATGTCATGAATTCCACCAACAAACAACTCAACGACCTCGTCTTTGCTTCCGACCTGTTCAGGAAAGTGAAAGAAGTGGAGGGAAAATAATTATCTCATGTACCACACTTTCCTCACCTCCACCATCGGCACGACAACCTGTTCTCTCGTGCCGTCACCATAAGAAAAGATGAGGAAAGCATTGGCCACATGCCTGGCGGTGTCGGCACGGCTATCAGCCACCGCCACACTCTTTATTCCTTTATGCTCTTTTTCTTCCTGACCCACAAACATCTTTGCATTGGCGATAAGCTGCTGACGGTAGCTCTCCGGTAACTCTGTGGGCTGATAACGGCCATCCACGAAACTGCCATAGTCACCTTTCAGCAACTGCTCATAATAAGTCTTGGCTGCGTTGGCCGCCAACTGAGCAGCATCGGGACCCGACGACTTGCCGGAGCAAGCAATGAGAAGTGGGAAAAAAAGAATGAATAAAAGCCTGCGCATTATAATTA
>CALJCU010000207.1 GCA_938023885.1 uncultured Prevotella sp.
CCATAGTCGGCGCGCAGCTTCAGGTTGGTGAGCCAGCTCTTCATTTCTTTCATAAATGGTTCATCAGAGATACGCCAGCCCACAGAGACGGCAGGAAAGTTACACCACTTGTGATTGGCCGTGACGAAGACAAGATTGCGAAGACCGGTCTGACTCCTGTCTATACCAACAGTACCACCTACTTTGAGCAGGCCAAACTTGTGTTTGTATGCAAGAAGATGTATGCTCAGGAACTGAGAGAAGATGATTTCTTCTACAGGGAGACCGTTGAACAGAATTATCCGGGGCGAGACTTTCACACCATGTACACTCGTACGGGATGATGAGTATCTCCGCTGATTTTCCCCGCCCAATCCTTTTACCCAGTATGATAATAGACAAACTAGATAATTTAGAAAGGAACAGAAGAAGCACTGACATGATGCACATTGAAGTTGTGGCAGCAGTCATTGAAAAAGACTGAAGATATTTTGCCATGCAAAGAGACTACAGTGAACACACATCTAATAAAATATGAGAAAGTTAGCATTATCATTAGCCTTGATAGGCATGACCCTTATGGCAAGCGCACAGGACATCCAGCTGCCCAAACGCCGGTTATGTCTCTGAGAACATCTGCCCTGCCTGCTCCGCTCCCGGTCTGAACACCGTCCCTCGTATGACGATGGATACAGAAGGCTTTCGCAAGGAATCAGGGCTTGACAGCAACTACGACATTATTATCATATGACATCCTGACGACACCGCCACATCCCTTGTCTCTCTGGCTGATCAGTTCCCACTACCAGGGTCTGCCAGGGACTTGCACCCATTAGCTAATATACATGCTAGTCAAACTAAAATGGGCTCGCGACATCACGTCGAGAGCCCACACAACACAAACACAAAATTGCGGGATAATCCCGCTCTCTATTTGGATTAATATTTCTATTTGCGATCACATTACTCCATCTTCACGGAGCTTGAGCTGCCACTTCCATGCGGAACGCATCACATCGTCAAGCGGAGTCTTTGCTTTCCAACCAAGAGTCTTGTTAGCTTTCGTGCAGTCGCCCCAGATCTTCTCGATGTCACCCTCACGGCGAGGACCGTACTTCCAGTTGAGCTTTACACCCGTAGCCCTCTCGAAAGTCTCAACAATCTCAAGGGTTGAGTTGCCATGGCCTGTACCGATGTTGAAGTAATCGATAACAGGACTGTCCTCATCATCAAGTACACGACGCATAGCAGCTACGTGAGCTTTGGCGAGGTCTACGACATAAATATAGTCGCGGATGCAGGTGCCGTCCGGAGTATTGTAATCGTTACCGAAGATCGTCAGTTGTTTCCGGATGCCGATAGCAGTCTGTGTGACATAAGGAATGAGGTTGTTGGGCACACCATTAGGAAGTTCTCCGATAAGTGCGGAAGGGTGAGCGCCAATGGGGTTGAAATATCTGAGGATAATACTCTTGACAGGGGCACCACTGTGAATATAATCGTGAATAATCTGCTCGTTGATCTCCTTCGTGTTTCCATAAGGTGATGTAGCCTTCTGGTGAGGAGCTGTCTCAGTCACGGGAAGGTTCTCCGGCTTCGGCTGACCGTAAACAGTGCAGCTGGAAGAGAAAATGATACCTTTCACATTATATTTAGGCATCAGCTCCAACAGGTTGATGAGAGAGACAATGTTATTGCGATAATAAAGCAGCGGTTTCTGCACGCTCTCACCTACAGCCTTGCTGGCTGCGAAATGGATGACACCTTCAATATCCGGGTGTCTCTTGAACACACTCTCCGTGGCCTCCCTGTCACGTAAATCTATTTTCTCGAATGCTGGACGTACGCCTGTGATTTTCTCTATACCGTCGAGAACTTCAATCTTGGAATTTGACAGATCATCGACAATCACTACATTGTAACCTGCCTCAATCAGTTCTACAGAAGTGTGAGAGCCGATGAAGCCCGTACCTCCTGTAACAAGGATGGTTTGTTTCATCACAATAATATTTAAGAATTAAAAGTTTTATCTTATTTCGCCCACAAAGATACTTAATTTTCTGCTATCAACATGCATTTGGCGGAAAAAATTACTAACTTTGCACAAAATTAAGAATGTCGATTTATATCGTCGTATAAACATTAAAGTAGTTCATAACAATAGAAGAAATTAATATAGGAAATTATGAGCATTCAAACTGAGAAAATCAAGGAGCTTGTAGCCAAGCGTGAGCAAGCCCGTCTTGGTGGCGGGCAGAAGGCTATCGACAAGCAGCATGCCCGTGGCAAGTATACAGCCCGCGAGCGTATCGAGATGCTTGTTGATAAGGAGTCTTTCGAGGAATACGATATGTTCAAGCTCCACCGTTGTCACAACTTCGGTATGGAAAAGAAGCAGTTTCTTGGCGATGGTGTCGTAGCAGGCTCTGCTACCATTGATGGTCGCCTTGTTTATGTCTATGCCCAGGACTTCACTGTTAACGGTGGCTCCCTCTCTGAGACTATGGCACAGAAGATCTGCAAGGTGATGGACATGGCAATGCAGAACGGTGCTCCTGTCATCTGCATGAATGACAGTGGTGGTGCACGTATCCAGGAGGGTATTTCTGCACTTGCAGGTTATGGCGAGATCTTCGAGCGTAACATCCTCGCTTCGGGTGTCATTCCTCAGATCTCCATGATTCTTGGTCCTTGCGCAGGTGGTGCTGTTTATTCCCCTGCCCTCACCGATTTCATCCTGATGACAGAGGGAACAAGTTATATGTTCCTTACTGGCCCGAAGGTGGTGAAGACCGTAACAGGCGAGGATATCGACTCTGAGCATCTCGGTGGTGCCAGTGTACATGCCAGCAAGAGTGGTGTGGCAAGCTTTACGGCTAAGACGGAAGAAGATGCTATGAAGATGATTAAGAAGCTCCTCAGCTATATTCCCTCCAACAACACAGAGGAGGCTCCACGTGTGGAGTGCACTGATCCTGTTGACCGTAAGGAAGACCTGCTCAATGAAATTCTGCCTGATGACCCCAACAAAGCTTACGATATGTACAAAGTCATCACGGCAATCACAGATAACGGTGAGTTCTTTGAGGTACAGCCTAAGTTCGCCAGAAATATCATCACAGGCTTTGCACGTTTCAACGGTCAGAGCGTGGGTATCGTAGCCAACCAGCCTTCAGCTTATGCAGGTGTGCTTGATACGAACGCTTCGCGCAAGGGTGCACGCTTCGTCCGCTTCTGTGACGCGTTCAACATTCCTATCGTCTCTCTCGTGGATGTTCCCGGGTTCCTTCCCGGGACAGGTCAGGAGTACAACGCCGTTATCCTCCATGGAGCACAGTTGCTCTATGCTTACGGTGAGGCTACTGTGCCAAAGATCACCATCAATCTGAGGAAAAGCTATGGTGGCAGTCATATCGTCATGGGTTGCAAACAGCTTCGTGCTGACCTCAACTTCGCATGGCCTACGGCAGAGATCGCCGTGATGGGTGCAAGCGGTGCTGTGGCTATCCTCTGTGGTAAAGAAGCCAAGAAGATCAAGGAAGAGGGCGGTGATGTCAAGTCGTTCCTCGCTGAGAAAGAAGAGGAGTACACAAAAACCTTCGCCAATCCCTATCAGGCTGCTCAGTTCGGTTACATTGATGATGTCATTGAGCCTCGCAACACTCGTTTCCGCATCTGCCGTGGCTTGGC
>CALJCU010000208.1 GCA_938023885.1 uncultured Prevotella sp.
GGGGCTGCAAATCAATGGATACGAGAAGATTTATGGTTCAAACAGTTTGGAAACGACGCCGGGCATGAGGCTTGGAGGTGTCATCACCCGTGCCAGGGAACAGACTGGAAAGCAGGTGGTTGTAATCGTCGATGAATATGATGCCCCGCTTCTTGACGTCCTGCATGATGACGCGCTGCTTCACGAGACGTGTGAGATACTTCAGGAGTTTTACCAGCGCCTTGAGAAACTTGAACCTTACATCAAGTTCTGCTTTATCACCGGCATTACGAAGTTTTCACAGCTGAGCATCTTCTCCACGATCAATAACATCAAGGATGTGACGCTCAATCCTCGCTTCTCCGCAATATGTGGCTTTACGGAAGAAGAAGTCCGTACGGTTTTTGCGTCGGACATTGAGCGTATGGCGAAGGAATTTGGACTTTCGCCAGAGAACATGTATGCCAAGATCAAACGGATGTACGACGGTTATCACTTCTCCGCCAATTCACCTTCGGTGTTCAACCCGTTCAGTCTGCTTAACGCATTTTTGGATGATGACTTCCAGAACTATTGGTTTTCGTCCGGCACCCCTATGTTCCTCATCCGTCAGCTGAAGCATTTCCATACTGATATCACTTCATTGGAAAATCTTGAGGTGACATCAGATGCCTTTGACCAGCCCACAGAAAATATGATTAATGCCTTACCTCTGTTGTATCAGAGTGGCTACCTTACTATTAAAGGCTACGAGCGGGAAACAAGCAAGTGAAGCATGAATAAGACATCCTATTATATCACCATGGCGATGGTATCGGCCATGTCGTCCTTCCCTTCTCCTGCCCCGGCTCAGATGGAGAAGGCGAGCCTGATAAGTATCGGGCACACGAACCTGCTAGACACCTATCTTTCGCAGGAGAGAGCCACGGGACTGGAGCTACGCTATACGTGGGAGAGAGCTAACCGTAAGGCTGTGGGGACACCGGCTGACAGCGTGTCGCATGCCGGTACGCTGCGCCATTGGTCGTACCTCTTCACGCAGGAAGCCTTCCTGACGAAAGCCGGTACGCGTGGCAACTCCAATTCGTTCCTCGGAGCCATGTGTAACCTGCGCTATGGCTGGCATTATAACATCGACCGGGTGCCACTGAATATCCGTGTCGGTCTGCTGGGTGACTTCACTCTCGGCGGACTCTATAACACACGCAACAGTAACAACCCCGCGCAGATGAGGCTGTCCTTAAATATAGACCCGTCGGTATTGGCGACCTGGCGGTTCAGTATCCGGGACAAGCCGTTCGCATTGCATTATGAGGCTGCTATGCCTGTGACGGGCATAGCCTTCTCACCCAACTACGGGCAGAGCTATTATGAGATCTTTACCCGCGGCAACTACGACCATAATGTCGTATTCGTCTCTCCTTTCTCGGGTGTGCAGCTTCATCAGATGCTCATGCTCGACTTCTGCTTGTGGCACACTATCTTCACCGTGGGTTATCTCGGCGATATCCGGCAGATGAGGGCCAACAGCCTCAAGTACCATCAGTATACCCATGCGTTCACCATTGGGTGGCGGTATTAAGAACGGAGGTCTGGCGATGAAGAAGACATATAAGCTGTTTTTGTTTCTGCTCTTAGCGCTGTCTCTCACGGCATGTATCGATGAGGATGAGTATGAAAACTCGCCTTCGGGCAATTTTGAGGCGCTGTGGAAGATTATGGATGAGCACTATTGCTTCTTCCAGGAGAAGGGTGTTGACTGGGACTCGGTTCATACAGTCTATGCGCCCCGTTTCAATGAGGGTATGAGCGATGACCAGGAACTGGAGGTCTTGGGTAAGATGCTGGCAGAGCTTAAGGACGGCCATGTCAATCTCTTTGCCGGCTTCGACTACAGCCGCTACTGGGGGTTCCACGAGAACTATCCGAAGAACTATAGCGGCTCGCTCATACGTCGCTATCTCGGTACCGACTACCGTATCTCCAATGGATTCAAGTACCGTATCCTTGACGATAATGTCGGTTACATCAGTGTGCCGACCTTTGAGAATACGATAGGTGCCGGCAATCTTGATGATATCTTATTGTATATGCAGCCGTGTCTCGGGCTCATCATCGATCTGCGCGGGAATGGGGGTGGTCTCCTGTCGTCGGCTGAGACCTTTGCAGCCCGCTTCACGGACAAGGAGATTCTTGTCGGGTACATGCGGCATAAGACGGGCACGGGACACAACGACTTCTCCGGTCTGGAGGAACAGACGCTCAAGCCTGCCAGGGGGGTACGCTGGCACAAACCCGTCGTGGTGCTCACGAACCGATCGGTATTCTCTGCTGCCAACGAGTTTGTGAAATATATGCGCCACTGTCCCAATGTCACTATTGTGGGAGACCGCACGGGAGGAGGCGCGGGTCTGCCGTTCTCCTCGGAGCTGCCCAATGGCTGGAACATTCGTTTCTCCGCCTGTCCGATGTACGACACGGATAAGCAGAGTACCGAGGATGGCATAGATCCGGATATCAAGGCCGGCCTCACTACTGGGGATTATCTCCATGGAAAAGATGCCATCATTGAAGCAGCACGCAAGACGCTGCACTGACACTTCGTTATAGAATAAAGAAAAAAGAACAAAGTAGACGTCGGTGCCGGTGCAAGGACGGTCCCTGTGGTCGCCCGCGTCCACAAAACAAATATTATGAACCAATATTCAACGATCATCTCTCAAAGCCTGAATATGCGGGCTGAACAAGTGGAGGCTGTCCTCGGGCTCCTCGATGCCGGCGCCACCATTCCTTTCATCAGCCGTTACCGTAAGGAGGCAACGGGCAACCTCAATGAGGTGCAGGTAGCTGCCGTCAGTGACCTCTGTGAGAAACTGAAGGAACTGCGAAAACGCAAGGAGACGATTCTCAGGACCATCGACAGTCAGGGCAAGCTCACGGATGAACTTCGCCGGCGCATTGAACAGTCGTGGGATGCCACGGAGATAGAAGACATCTACATGCCTTACAAGCCGCGTCGCCGTACACGTTCGCAGGTGGCTCGTGAGCAGGGATTGGAGCCGTTGGCGAAGGTCATCATGAACCAGAAAGAGCATTATCCCGACATGGCGGCACAGCGTTTCGTCAGGGACGACGTGAAGGATGTGGGGCAGGCTCTCAAAGGGGCACAGGACATCATTGCCGAGGACATCTCCCTCAACGAGGGTACACGACAGATGGTACGCCGCAACTTCCAGCGTGAGGCGACGATTGTCTCGCGTGTCATCCCGAAGATGAAAGATGAGGATAAGGCACAGAAATACCGTGATTATTTCGTGTTCTCCGAGGAGCTGCGCCGCTGTTCCTCCCACCGGCTGCTCGCCATGCGCCGCGGAGAGGCTGAGGGCGTGCTGCGTGTGAGCATCACGGGAGACGATGAAGGAAACATAGAACGGCTCAAACGTCATTATGTTCGTGGCTTCGGACCTTGTCAGACACTCGTCGCGGAGGCCGTGGAGGACAGTTACAAGCGTCTTGTCGAACCGTCGATGGAGAATGAGTTTGCAGCCTTGAGCAAGGAGAAAGCTGACGATGAGGCTATCCGTGTGTTCAAGGAGAACCTGCGGCAGTTGCTCCTCGCTGCACCTCTCGGACAGAAATGTGTCATGGGTGTGGACCCGGGTATCCGTACGGGCTGCAAGGTCGTCGTACTTGATGCCCAGGGTAATCTGCTCTATCACACCGTCGTCATGGCGGTAGGAGGCAGGGATGACGGACAACGGGTGGCACGTGCGTTGCGGCAGTTTGAAGACATCGCCCGTAAATGGCGCACCGAGGCTATTGCCTGTGGCAACGGTACGGCTTCGCGTGAGACCTTAGATATCCTGCGGCAGATAAAGGATATCCCGACATATGTCGTATCAGAGGACGGAGCGAGCATCTATTCGGCTTCGGAGATAGCACGTGAGGAGTTTCCCAATGAGGATGTCACGGTGCGCGGCGCCGTGTCCATCGGCCGTCGTCTGATGGACCCCATGGCCGAGCTGGTCAAAATAGACCCGAAGTCCATCGGCGTGGGACAGTA
>CALJCU010000209.1 GCA_938023885.1 uncultured Prevotella sp.
TCGGGGATGTCTGTCTCGGGGATATGACTGTTGAACTCGCAGGCAAGGCGCGAGGCGTTGATCATCTTGTCTTTGGCGTAGCCCGTGTGGACGCTGACACCTTTGATGGTGACCCTGGCAGCTGCCGCGTTGAAGTTCTCATACTCCAGGTCGCCGATGTCGCCGCCGTCCATGGTGTAAGCCCACTGGCAGCCGAACTTCTCCACGTCGAAGTGGTGAGCGCCCATGCCTATCTCCTCGTCCGGGTTGAAGCCCACACGGATGTCGCCGTGCTTGATCCCGGGATGGTCGCGCAGGAAGCACATTGCCTGCACGATCTCTGCCACGCCAGCCTTGTCGTCAGCGCCGAGCAGCGTCGTGCCGTCAGTGACGATAAGGTCCTCGCCCCGGTGCTCCAGCAGCTCCGGGAACTTCTTTGGCGACGAGACGATACCCGGCGAGAGCACGATGTCGCCCCCGTCGTAGCCTCTCACGATGCGTGCCTTGATGTTGGCACCGCTGGCGTCGGGCGCCGTGTCGTAGTGGGAGATGAAGCCGATGGTCGGTGCGTCCTTCTTGGTATTGCCCGGGAGTGTGGCGTAGATGTATCCCATGTCGTCCATTTCCACGTCCTCCAAACCCTCGTGCTCCAGCTCCTCCTTGAGGTACTTGGCGAAGATGAGTTGCTTGGGAGTGCTGGGGACGGTCTGCGATCCCTCGGCTGACTGTGTGTCAAACCTGGTATAATTGATAAATCGTTCTGCTAAATCCATAAGATGATAAATTTGGTTTGTATTGCAAAAGTATACATATTATATAAGAAGAGAGCACGTAAGGATATTAATTATTATTAATTGGCAACCATAACGATACCGTGCCTCGGACGAGACACAATGTTGCCTCAGACGTAACGCAATGACGATAAAGTGAAATGGGAATAAAATGTAACCTGAATCACGGCGTTATTCAATAATAATTGCAATTGCATTTTAGCCGAATAGGCTAATCGGCTGATACACAAAACGGAATAAAAAAGATGAGAAAAAGATGGCGAAAGTGTTTCAACTTATCCAACTTTTTACTAACTTTGCAACCGAGAACAAACAAAAAGTATCAACTCCGGAAGCGGTAAGAGAAAGCAAAGTTGTCTAAAAGAGAAAACTTCCATGATTTTAGAAAGAGAAAAGTTTCCCGTTTCTGTTAACAACAATATTAAAAAAACTGCCATGATCCAAGTAAGAAAGCGCGACGGCAAGGTAGTGCCGTTCGACTTGACAAAGATTCAAGTCGCCATTTTGAAAGACCTCAACGCCACCGGCCATGAGGGCAACAACGAAGAAACCGCACGCAAATACGCCGATGAGGTATTTGCGTTGTGTGAGAAGAAGTATCTTCCCAGTACCGACATCTTTGAGATTGAGAATATCCAGGATACCGTCGTGGAAGTGCTTGCCAAGGAAGGCGAGACCCGTGCCGTCATCGCCTACTGCGAGTACCGTTACCAGCACAGACTGGAGCGTGAGCAGCGTGTGAAGAAAGCCTATGAGGACAAGCTCATGGCAAAGAATGTCGTCAACCAAAACGCCAACATCGACGAATACTCCGGTGGCGGCCGCTCCGGTGAGGCGGCCAACGTCTACGAGAAACAGTACGCCCTCGACCATTGCATGTCCGACATGGCACGCCGCAACCATGAGAACAACGAGATTTACATCCACGATCTCAACAAGTACGCCATCGGCTTCCACAACTGCCTGTCCATCCCCTTCGACGACCTGCTCTCCAAGGGTTTCCATACGCGCCAGGGCGACGTGCGTCCTGCCGGATCACTCAACACCGCCATGCAGCTCGTTGCCGTCATCTTCCAGCTACAAAGCCTCGACCAGTTCGGCGGTGTCTCGGCAACCCACCTCGACTGGACCATGGTGCCTTATTTCCGCAAGTCGTTCTTCAAACATTATATTACGGCATGGGCAAAGGACCAGAAAGAGTTTGCCGGTACCGACTTCCTCACGCTCTACGACGAGACCTATCAGGACAACGTCGGCGTGACACGCTCCGCCTTCGAGCACTGGGCAGACACCGTGAAAGACGCCTTCTTCAAGAAAACCAAGCTTAACAAGAGCGACTTCACCCTTGCCAACAAGGATCACCTCGACCCCAAATACTTCAACTCTGCCCTGTGCGACACCATCCAGGAGCTGCATCAGGCTGTCGAGGCCATGTATCACAACCTCAACACGCTACAGAGCCGCTCGGGCGACCAGCTGCCGTTCACCTCTATTAATTACGGCACATGCACACTGGAGGAGGGCCGTCTCGTGACACGCTCCCTGCTCCTCGGCTCCCTCGAAGGCATCGGCTTCCACCACAACACCCCAATCTTCCCCTGCGGCATCTTCCAGTATATGAAAGGAGTCAACGACAAGCCGGGCACACCGAACTACGACCTCAAGCAGCTTGCCATGCGCTCGACGTCACAGCGTCTGTACCCCAACTATGCCAACGTGAACTGGAGCGGTAACGCCAACTTCGACCCGGAGGACCCGCGTACCTACTTCTCCACCATGGGCTGCCGCACAGCCAACGGCTGGGACATCAACGGACTCGGACAACTCAAAGACGGACGTGGCAACATCTGCCCCACGACGATCATCATGCCGACCCTCGCCATGGAAGCAGGACGCGACGTGGAGAAGTTCATGAAGCTCCTCGACCGGAAGATTCACGAGGCTAAGGACATGCTCATCGAGCGCTTCAACTGGATATGCTCGCAAGACCCCAAGACCGCACCGTTCATGTGGGACAACCACACCATGGCCGGCTACATTCCCGAAGAAGGAATCCGCTCGGCCATGAAGCACGGCACCCTCGCCATGGGTCAGCTCGGACTGGCTGAGACGCTGCAGCTCCTCATCGGATGCAACCACACCAAGCCCGAGGGCATGGCTCTGGCTAAGCGCATCGAGAGCCTCTTCAAGCAACGTTGCGCAGAGTTCAAGCAGCAGTATAAACTCAACTTCGGTGTCTACTACACCCCGGCTGAGAACCTCTGCTACACAGCCATGAAGAAGTTCAAGGCTAAGTATGGCGTCATCAAGAACGTCTCCGACCGCGACTATTTCACCAACTCCGTCCACGTGCCTGTCTGGGAGCACATGACGCCGTTCGAGAAGATCGACATCGAGAGTCAGCTCACGGGTTACTCTCAGGCCGGCTGCATCACCTATGTCGAGCTCCCGTCAACGACGAAGCACAACATCGACGCTCTGGAGAGGATCATCGACTATGCCATGGACAGGGACATCCCTTACTTCGCCATCAACGTGCCCAACGACACATGCATGGACTGTGGCTACACCGACGAGATCAACGATGCATGCCCGATCTGCGGCTCGTATAACATCCGTCGCCTGCGCCGTGTCACCGGTTACCTCACCACCGATTACCATAACTTCAACCTTGGCAAGCAGGCAGAGGTCAAAGACCGCGTAAAACACATACGCTCTTTCGCACACGACGAAGAGTTGAAAGAAGAGACCTGCAAGTGTGGAGGAAGCGCTTCCGGCACACTCAAAGAGAAGAACAAGAAGGCAGCAGCACCGTTCAAGGATATGTAAAATGCGCTTTCACGATATTACAACCTGCGATGTGAACAATGGCGACGGCTTCCGCGTCACCCTGTGGGTGGCAGGATGCTTGCACCATTGCAAAGGATGTCAGAACCCGGAGACATGGGACTTCAAAGGCGGACAACCCTTTGGCCCGGAGGCGCACGATTACCTTCTCTCCGAATTGGCGAAACCCTATATCCAAGGCATCACGTTCTCCGGGGGGGATCCTCTGGGTTCCCCCGACGAGGTGACAGCCCTAGCCAAAGAGATCAAAGAGAAGCTCCCCACGAAGGATATCTGGGTCTATACCGGCTACACCATCGAACAGATTGAGGCCGACGAGAGGCTCCGTCAGATTCTCCCCTATGCCGATGCCATCGTCGACGGCGAGTTTGTACAGCCCCTGCGTGACGTGACTCTCGCCTTCAGAGGCTCACGCAATCAGCGCATCCTCCGGCTGAAAGACGGAAAAATCGTCAGAAAAGAGGAGTATGGTAAAAAATAATCAGGTAATAATTTGCATCATACAATGATTTTGCTTAATTTTGCATCCGTCATCGTGAGATGACTCCATTTAAGTTTCATTAGGTTAGTAGTTTGATAGATTTTTAGGTAAAAAAGGATTGATGCCAGCAAGATAGTTACATTTTTGTTTGCATCCATCCACGAAGGCAGCGCAAGTGATTGTACTGCCTTCTTTCATTCTCCCACCGCACACTAACCGCACATTTAACCGCACATTTTGTATTAAAAAACATAATAAAAAGGAAAAAGCGCTCGTAATTGTTCTATTCTTAGTAAATTTGCAGCTAAAAAGTAAATTACGCGCAATGAACAAACTGTTTTCACACGTCGTTGTTATTACCGCGGCTGTGCTTACGCTCACATCATGCCTCAGTAACAACGATGACAGCGACACGGCTTACTATACCGACACCGCCATCTCGTCGTTCTCCCTCGGCACGCTCAACATCACGTACCACACCACGGCCAGAGACGGTGTGACGGATTCTACCTATAAGTCGACCTTCTCAGCCAGTTCCTACTCATTCGACATTGACCAGCAGAATCACACCATCGCCAATGCCGACTCGCTGCCTGTAGGCACCGATGCCAGGCACTGCCTCGCCACGATCAACACCGTCCACAGTGGTACCGTGCTGCTCGTACTGAAGTCATCCACCGGCACCGACAGTTTGGTTTATTACTCCTCCTCCGACTCCATCAATTTCTCTTCGCCCGTCCGCATGCGTGTGTACAACACGCGGTTAACAGCTTACCGTGATTATACCGTCACGGTGAACATACACAAACAGAAAGAAAATGAGTTCGGCTGGCAGGAAGGCACCTTCAACCTCAGCAGTCCCGCGCAACACGAGGGCAACGTCATCGGCACGACGAAGAAATACCGCTACGGCATCATTGACGGCAGGCTCATGCGCTCACCTGTCGGAGGCGGCACCTGGACGGAGGAAAAACTCGATGAAGACGCCTCACTGCTTCCCAGTGAGGACTTCAGCCTCATCGCCGCTCCGATGATCACGGATACCACGCTCTATAATATCTTCATCATCGGCAACCGGGACGGCAAGAACGTACGCTGGAGCAAGGTCGAAGACGACGACGATGCCACGCAGGTCTGGACCTACTACGACGATGATGAGTATGTGACGAAGAAACTGCCATACCTCGCCAACATGAAAGCCGTGCTCTACGGCGACAACATCATCGTCACCGGCGGTGACTTCTCTGCCGTCTACACCAGTCCCGACTGGGGTCTGACATGGAACAAGAGCAGTCTCTATGGCCTTCCGACAGCTTTCGGCAACACACCGGGCAAGTTTGAGATGGCCGTAGACAAGAACAACTTCCTCTATATCAAGCGGGACGGTGCGGCCACAGGATGGTACGGCCGTCTCTCGCAGCTCGGCTGGTCCCCAGAACAACGAGTGTTTACCAGGGCCCGGGCGAGATGCCGTTAAAAATAAAAGCCAGATGATTAAGCGCGCCCTCACAGCCCTTATAGTTCTGCTTCTTCCCCTTGCCACTCAGGCGCAGGATGATCCCGAATACCGATTTGAAGTTGGTGCGGGCGCAGGCATGACAGGCTATTTAGGCGACTATAACGGCAGCCTGACCAGGGACATCCAACCGGCAGCAGGCCTCATGGGGAGATACAATTTCAACCCCTGGATGGCACTCAGACTGAACCTCGGCCATGGCAGGTTGAAAGGCTCCTCCGATGATATCAAGACGTGGTACTCTGACGAGACAGCCCGGAGCTATTCATTCAGCAACAGCATGATTGACCTCGCCGCCATCTACGAATACAACTTCCTGCCTTACGGCACGGGACGTGACTACCGCGGCGCCAAACGACTGACACCTTTCGTCATGGGCGGACTGGGACTGACAATGGTGGAAACCACAGGCAAGACACAGGCGGCCATGATTCTGCCGTTAGGCCTCGGCGTAAAATATAAAATGAGTGACCGGGTCAACATCGGCCTCGAATGGGCAGTATGCTTCTCCACGAGCGACTGGCTCGACGGCGTGAGAGACCCTTACGGCATCAAGAGCAGCGGACTGTTCAAGAACACCGATGCCTACCAACGGCTGCAGTTGTCGGTGACCTACAGCTTCTCGGCCCGCTGTCTGAACTGCAATAAAGAATAATAAAGAACTATATATGATACCGAAGAGCATCGCCATCATCATGGACGGCAACGGCCGTTGGGCTACAGAACGCGGCAAAGACCGCTCCTACGGCCACCAGGCAGGCGTGGACACCGTCAGGCGTATCACATCTGAGTGTGTGCGGCTGGGCATTAAGTACCTCACGCTCTACACTTTCTCCACGGAAAACTGGAACAGGCCGCAGACAGAGATTCATACGCTCATGGGACTTGTCCTGACCAATCTGGAGGATGAGATCTTCATGAAGAACAATGTGCGTTTCCGCGTCATCGGCGACGTGGCACGGCTCCCCAAGGAGGTACAAGACAAACTGCATGAGACGGAAGAGCACACGAAAGGCAACACCACCATGACCATGGTCGTCGCCCTAAGCTATTCGGCACGATGGGAGATAACGGAAGCCGTCAAGGACATCACCCGTGAGTGGGAAGAGAGCGGCAAGCCTGTGAAAGAGATCACGGAGGATGTCGTCTCCCGACATCTTGAGACGGCGTTCATGCCCGATCCCGACCTGCTCATCCGCACAGGCGGCGAGTACCGTATCAGCAACTATCTGCTGTGGCAGATTGCGTACACAGAGCTTTACTTCACGCCCGTCTACTGGCCCGACTTCACCGAGGACGACCTTCACAAGGCCATCGAGAGCTACGAGAAACGGCAACGCAGATTCGGAAAGACAGAGGCGCAAGTAGACGCTGACGCTAAAGAATAAGGAAGAAATCAAAGAAGACATTCGCACCAGATAAATGCACTACAACAAAAAGAAAGTAGCAGCTGCCATCATCACCTTGGCGTGCAGCCTTGGCCTAGAGGCACAGGAACGTATCATAAATCCCGACATCACTTATGCCGGCACACCGCGCAGCGTCGTCATCGGCGGCTTCTCCGTATCCGGTATGGAGGGCTACGAGGACTACATGCTCACAGGAATCTCAGGACTGTCCGTAGGCCAGCAGATCACGGTGCCGGGGACAGAGATCACGGAGGCCGTAAAGAGATATTGGAAGCACGGACTCTTCTCCGACGTGCAGATCTCTGCCGATTCTATCGTGGGTGACAAGATCTATCTGCATATCGCCCTCAAACCACGACCAAGGGTGTCGACCATCAACTACTACGGTCTGAAGAAGTCGGAGCGCGAGGACATGGAGAAGAAGCTCGGCATCCTCAAAGGCGGACAAATCACGCCCAACATGATCGACCGTGCCAAAATCCTTGCCAAGAAATATTTCGATGACAAAGGCTACAAGAACGCTGACATCGAAATCAACCAGAAAGACGACCTGTCGCATAAGAACCAGGTCATTCTCGACATCGTCATCGATAAGAAGCAGAAGATGAAAGTGCGCAACATCTTCATCGAGGGCAACAATCAACTGAAGTCGTCGCGTATCAAAGGCGGACTGTTCAAGAAAGGCGCCTTTGCCAAGACTCATGAGGCCGGCAAGCTCTCTTCGTTCCTCAAATCGAAGAAGTTCACACCTGAGCGATGGAAAGAGGACAAGGGGAAGCTCCTCGAAAAATACAATGAGCTCGGCTACCGCGATGCCGCCATCCTCGCCGACAGTGTGTGGAACAACGACCCTAAGCATGTCAATATATGGATCAAGGTCTCTGAAGGACAGAAATATTATATCCGTAACATCCACTGGGTTGGCAACACCGTCTATAACTCCGACTACCTGCAGCGTGTGCTCGGCATGGAGCCGGGTGACGTCTACAACCAGAAGTTGCTCAACAAACGTCTTAAGGAGGACGACGATGCTGTCGGCAACCTCTATTATAACCACGGTTACGTGTTCTCAAGCATTGACCCCGTAGAGGAGAACATCAAGGGCGACTCCATCGACCTGGAGATGCGTGTGATGGAAGGTCCACAGGCTCATCTGTCTCACGTCCGCATCTACGGTAACAACCGTTTGTATGAGAATGTCGTGCGCCGTGAACTCCGTACCAAGCCAGGTGACCTTTTCTCCAAGGAGGCTATCATGCGTTCCTACCGTGAGATCGCCAGCATGGGACATTTCGACCCGGAGAAGATCAACCCGGACGTGAAACCTGACTATGAGTCGGGTACGGTAGACCTGAACTGGATGCTCGAACAGAAATCTAATGACCAAATCGAGTTCTCACTCGGTTGGGGGCAAACGGGTGTCATCGGACGTGTCGGACTGACGCTGAACAACTTCTCCATGGCGAACCTGTTCCGCAAGAACAAGGAGCACCGTGGCATCATGCCTATCGGTGACGGTGAGAAGCTGTCCATCAGCGCGCAGACCAACGGCACTTATTATCAAAGCTACAACGCATCCTACTCTACCAACTGGTTCGGCGGAAAGCGTCCTAACCAGTTCTCCATCGGTGTCTACTACTCGAAGCAGACGGACATCAACAGCAACTATTGGAATCAGTCGGCATACAACAACTATTATTATAATATGTATGGCTATAATTCCTACGGCTACAACTATTCCAACTACGAGAACTATTACGATCCGAACAAATACATCCAGATGTTCGGTGCGTCTTTAGGCTGGGGCAAGCGTCTGCGCTGGCCCGACGACTACTTCTCGCTCTCTGTGCAAGTGGCTTACACCCGCTATATGTTGAAGAACTGGCGCTATTTCTATCTTATGAACAATGGTAACGCCAACAACCTCAACTTCAGCATTGCGCTGAGCCGTGCGTCAACCGATAACCAGCTCTTCCCGCGTACGGGTTCAGAGTTCTCTGCCAGTGTGACCCTCACCCCGCCATGGTCTCTGTGGGACGGCAAGGACTACAAGAACCTCGCCAACAACTCCTACTCGCCGACTTATGTCAACGAGCAGAAGGAGAAATACAAGTGGATCGAATATCACAAATGGTCATTCAAGTCGAAGACCTACACCGCCCTGACTCCGGGCCAAAAATGCTTTGTCCTCATGACACGAGCAGATATCGGACTGCTCGGAAGCTACAATAAGTACAAGGAGTCACCGTTCGAGACCTACTACATGGGCGGTGACGGCATGAGTGGCTACTCATCCTATGCCGGTGAGGAGACCATCGGGCTCCGCGGTTACGAGAACGGATCTATCGCTTACAACGGCTATGCGTACGATCGCTTCACGCTCGAGCTCCGCTACCCGTTCCTCCTCGGCAACACGACGATCTATGGTCTGACATTCCTCGAGGGCGGTAACGCCTGGAGCAAGATCCGGCAGTTCAACCCCTTCGACATGAAACGATCGGCCGGTGTCGGTGTACGCATCTATCTGCCTATGGTCGGACTCATGGGTATCGACTGGGGGTACGGATTCGACAAGGACAATGTCAACGGCACGAAAGGCGGCTCTAACTTCCACTTCGTCCTCGGACAGGAGTTCTAACGGTTCGGCTGCAACAATTACCGACAATAAAATACTCTTCTGAACAAAGAGAGTAAGAAAAATATACAACAAGAATATGTAACAAAAAGCAACGTTATTCGTCTACAAATAAAACTAAAGAAAGATGAAAAGGACACATTTGATTAAGACATATATCATTAGATGTATGGTGCTGATAGCGTTGATGACTGCCATGCCCTTTGTGGGGCATGCGCAGAAGTTCGCACTCGTCGACATGGAATATGTACTGAAGAATATCCCCGCATACGAGCGGGCCAACGAACAACTCAACCAGGCCTCGAAGAAATGGCAGGCTGAGGTAGAAGCACTCAACACCGAGGCTTCGACAATGTACAAGAACTATCAAAACGAACTCGTCTTCCTCTCTAAAGAGCAGAAGCAGGCCAGGCAGGAAGCCATTATGAAGAAAGAGAAGGAAGCTGCCGGCCTCAAGCAGAAATACTTCGCTCCCGAGGGTGAACTCTTCAAAAAGCGGGAGAGTCTCATGCAGCCCATCCAGGAAGAGGTCTACAATGCCGTGAAGGAGATTGCAGACCTCCACGGATACAGTCTCGTCCTCGACCGTGCTTCCGACACCGCCATCATCTTCGGATCACCGCGTATCGACATCTCCGACGAAGTGCTGAAAAAACTCGGCTATTCCGCAAAATAGCGCTGCGTCCCTAAACGGGGATGAGCCGTATCCACGTAGAGGCGGGCCGGGCTCCCCGCCCCAAGACGCTAAGACAAAGCAAAAAATATAACAACAAAAATAACAAAACAAGATGAAAAAGCTTTTATTAATGATTATGCTGATGGCTCCTCTGGCCACCTTCGCACAGAAATTCGGCAAGGTTAACACACAGACCATCATGCAGGCTCTACCAGAGATTGCCAAGATCAACGGTGAGCTCCAGGCCCAGCAGAAGACTTATGAGAACGACCTGAAGAACATGCAGAACGAGCTCCAGCGTCAGAACGATGCTTACGAGAAGGGTAAGAGCACCATGAACGCTACAGCCCAGAAGCAGAAAGAGCAGGAGCTCCAGACACTCTATCAGAAGATCCAACAGACCTATCAGGACAACTCTCAGGCTCTGCAGAAGAAGCAGCAGGATCTCATGCAGCCTGTCGTGACAAAGGTTCGCAATGCCATCGACGCTGTCGGCAAGGCTGGTGGCTACACGTTCATCTTTGAGGATGGCGTGGCTGTCTATACCGGTACCAACGTTGAGGATGTGACCTCTAAGGTGCAGGCTGAGATCGCAAAGATAAAATAATAATATAAAGCGGCCCCCCGGTAGGGAGGGGCCATAATCTAATCATTATGAAGAAAGTCTTTCTCCTTACTTTTCTCTTCCTGGCTGCGCTCACTGTCTCAGCACAGAAAGTGACAGCTACATCAGCGCCCGTCTCACAAGTCATAAAGCAACCTCAGCTGCGCTTCGGTTACGTCAGCTGTGACAGCGTCCTTCATGCATTGCCGGATTACGGTGTCGCCATGAAGAGCCTTAAAGACCTGCGTGCCAAATACGATGCCGAGATGAAACGCGTGGAGGATGAGTTCAACAGCAAGTACGAGCTCTTCCTCGAAGGACAGAAAGACTTTGCCCCGTCCATCCGGCAGAAGAGACAGGCTGAACTTCAGGAACTCATGGGGAAGAATATCGCCTTCAAGAAAGAGGCAGAGGACCTCCTCAGCAAAGCAAGTAAAGATGCTGTCACCCCACTGAAAAAGACCATCCAGGCAACCATCACACGCATAGGCCAGCAAAAAGGCCTTGCCTTTGTAGTCAACACTGATGTAGGAAGCATGCCCTACCTCAACACGACAATGGGTGTGGATATTACAGAGGAGGTGATAAAAGCCTCCAGATAATTATGGAACAGGTCAACGGAAAAAACAAATATCCACAAGAGCCGGGACCTGTCGGTGTCTTCGACTCTGGCTACGGCGGTCTGACGATCCTTCACGGATTCAGACAACAGTTGCCGCAATACAGCTATATCTATCTCGGCGACAATGCGCGGGCTCCTTATGGTCCGCGTTCTTTCGATGTCGTCTATGAGTTCACACGCCAGGCTGTAGACCGTCTCTTCTCCATGGGCTGTCAGCTCGTCATCATCGGATGTAACACGGCCTCAGCCAAAGCTCTGCGTTCCATCCAGCAGAACGACCTGCCCCAATGGGATCCTAAACGGCGCGTGCTCGGCGTTATCCGCCCCACAGCTGAGATTATCGGGAACATCACGCGCAACAACCATGTCGGACTCCTCGCCACAGAAGGAACCGTCAAGAGTCAGAGCTACGACATGGAGATACATAAGTTGTGGCCGGACATTAAGGTGACGGGACAGGCCTGCCCGTTTTGGGTTGCACTCGTCGAATACAATGAGGCTGACTCACCCGGTGCCGACTATTTCGTCAAGAAATGCATCAGCCAACTGCTGCAGAAAGACCCGGACATCGACACCATCATCCTCGGTTGTACCCATTTCCCGCTCCTCATGCCGAAGATCCTTAAATACACCCCCCCAGGGATCACCATCGTACCACAAGGAGAGTATGTGGCCTTCAGTCTCAGGGATTATCTGAAACGTCACACGGATATAGACAAGAGACTGACCAAAGACGGACAGGTCACATACTATACGACAGAGAACACTGACAAATTCAAGAAATCAGCAGCTATCTTCCTCCACGAGGAGGTAGAGGCACATCATATTGAACTGTAATAACCATGCAAGAGACAAGACAAAACAAGATAGCACGCCTGCTCCAGAAAGAGCTGGCAGAGATTTTCCAGAGTCAGACCCGTCAGACCCACGGCATCCTCGTGAGTGTCACACGAGTACGCATCAGTCCTGACCTGAGCATCTGCACGGCTTATCTCAGCATCTTCCCGCCGGAGAAAGCCGAAGAGATCATCGAGAACATCCGTAAGAACGAAAAGACCATCCGTTTCGACCTTGGCAAGCGCGTACGCAACCAGCTCCGTATCATCCCCGAACTGCGTTTCTTCCAGGACGACAGTCTCGACTACATGGAGCATATCGACAGCCTGCTGAAAAAACAATAAGGTATAACAAGCAAGGTGAACTTTCCGTTTTTCATTGCGCGACGGTATCTCTTCTCGAAGAAGAAAACGCACGCCATCAATGTCATCTCTGTCATCTCCGTCATCGGCGTGGCCGTTGCCACGATGGCGCTTGTCATCGTGCTGTCTGTCTTCAACGGCTTCCACGACCTTGTAGCAACATTCTTCACCAATTTTGACCCACAGCTAAAAGTGGTACCTGTAAAGGGAAAATCGGTAGCCGCCGACGACCCGGTACTGACAAAGATTAAGAAAATGCCGCAGGTAGAGGTCGCCACAGAGACCTATGAGGACATGGCACTCGCCATCTACAAAGGACGGCAGGCCATGGTGACGATCAAAGGCGTGGATGACAACTTCGCCGACCTGACACATATCACGGACATCCTCTATGGTGACGGGCGGTTCAAGCTGCACACCGCCAACCTTGATTTCGGTACGCCGGGCATCCGACTCGCCAACGATCTCGGACTGGGTGCACAGTGGGACAACTACCTCCGTATCTACGCACCGCAACGACAAGGACAGCTCGACATGAGTAATGTGGAGAGCGGCTTCGTCGTCGACTCACTACTCTCCAGTGGTGTCGTGTTCACCGTCAACAACAGCAAATACGACAAGAGTTATATCCTCACCTCCATCGGTTTCGCACGGCGGCTTTTCAATGCACAAGGCGAGGTCACAGCACTTGAACTCAGACTAAAGCCAGGCTCTGACTTTGATGCTGCAAAGAGCGCCATGCAGGATATTGCAGGGAAGAAATACAAGGTTGAGGATCGGTACGAGCAGCAGGCAGACACGTTCAAGATCATGGAGATAGAGAAACTCATGGCTTATATCTTCCTGACTTTCATCCTCATCGTAGCATGCTTCAACATCATCGGATCGTTGTCGATGCTTATCATCGACAAGAAAGACGATGTCGTTACGCTGCGCAACCTCGGAGCCAACGAGAAACAGATAACGCGCATCTTCCTCTTCGAAGGCCGCATGATCTCTGTCATCGGGGCTCTTGTAGGCATAGGTCTCGGTCTTCTGCTCTGCCTGCTCCAGCAGCAGTTCGGGCTCGTGAGCATGGGAGGCGGCAATGGTACCTTCGTGGTATCCGCCTATCCCGTGAGTGTCCACTATACGGATGTGTTCATCATCTTCCTCACCGTCATCGCCGCCGGCTGGCTTGCCGTGTACTACCCTGTACGAGCAT
>CALJCU010000210.1 GCA_938023885.1 uncultured Prevotella sp.
GTCAACGGTCAGCAGGTCGGCGTGACTTACTATCAGTACCCGCCGCGCCGTTACTCGATCCCTGCAGGATTGCTCCACATGGGTGACAACGTCATTGCCATCCGTTTCATCAACAAAGGCGGCACTGCCTCGTTCACCCCCGGCAAGCTCCGCGCACTCGTCTTTGCCAATGGTGACACGGCACGTCTTGGAGAGACCTGGCGCGCACATGTCGGAGCGACAATGCCGACAATGACCTTGCCCGATACAGGCATACAGAACCTCGCCACGGTGATGTACAACAGCATGCTCTATCCTCTTGCACCGATGACAATCGCCGGTGCCGTGTGGTACCAGGGCGAGTCGAATACCGACCGTGACAACGAGTACCTGCCGATGCTGCGCAAGCTCAAAGGCTCCTGGCGCACGTTGTTCAATAACAAGGACCTTCCCTTCGTCATCGTGCAGCTTACCAACTTCCTCGCCCCCTCAGAACAGCCGCAGGAGTCGGGATGGGCCGGCATACGTGAGGCTCAGCGCCTGGGCGCACAAGAGGATGCGCACTCCGCCCTCGCCGTGACCATTGACCTCGGCGAATGGAACGATATCCATCCCCTGCGCAAGCGGGAAGTCGCCGACCGTGTGGCACAGGCCCTCGACCGGTGTTACTTCGGCAAGAAGATAGCACTCTCGCCCGAGCCTGTCAATGCCAAGACAGGCAACGGTTCGGTCGTGGTTACCTTCGACCAGAAACTCATCAGTGGTGACATCCACGAGTTTGAGCTTGCCGGTGCCGACCATAAGTTTCACAACGCCAAGGCCAGAGCCGAAGGCAAAGAGGTCCTCCTCTCTTGTCCGGAGATTTCTGCCCCCGCGTTCGTCCGTTATGCATGGAAGAACAACCCGGCAAAGGCCAACCTTTACGGTATAAACCGTCTCCCCGCCTCTCCGTTCCAGACAACGACCAAGTAGCATCACCCACTCGTAGGGGTACCCCTTGCGGGTGCCCTCAGAAACCTGTTATGTAAGCAGTCACATAGTGGCTGCCAATAATAAAACCAATCATAGATATGATTATTAAAAAGATCCTTCTCCCGGTCTTTCTTCTCCTTGCCTGCACCCCCCTCCCGGCACAGCAGACCCTGAAGTCGACAGTCGGCAAATACTTCTATATCGGCGCAGCCCTAAATACCAACCAGGTCTGGGAGCGCGACAGCATCGGCGCACGTGTCGCCAAAGATAACTTCAACTCCATCGTTGCAGAGAACTGCATGAAGGGTGAGGCCATCCATCCCGCAGAAGACACCTACGACTGGCGCGATGCCGACCAGACGGTACGCTTCGGCGAAAAGAACGGCATGACGGTCTTCGGGCACTGCCTCATCTGGCATTCGCAGCCCCCTCGATGGATGTTCACCGACAGCAATGGCAAACCCGTGACACGCGAGGTGCTCATCGACCGCATGTACCACCACATCACGACCGTCGTACAGCATTTCAAAGGCAAGATCAAAGGATGGGATGTCGTCAACGAAGCGTTCAACGACGACGGCACCTACCGCCAGACACCATATTACAGGATCATCGGCAAAGAGTATATCCCTCTCGCCTTCCGCTTCGCCCATGCCGCCGACCCTAATGTGGAGCTATACTACAACGACTATTCGCTCTCCAATCCCAAGAAGCGTGAGGCTGTCTGCCGTCTCGTGCGCGAGCTCAAAGCACAGGGCCTGCGCATCGATGCCGTGGGCATGCAGAGCCACAACGGTACCGACTATCCCGACCTCTCGGAATATGAGAAGTCCATCCAGGCTTTCATCAACGAGGGCGTGAAGGTACAGTTCACAGAGCTCGACCTTAACATGCTGCCGAACCCACAAGGCTTCGGCGGCGCTGAGATCAGTCAGCATGGCGACTATGCCAAGACGATGGATCCTTACAAGAAAGGGCTCACGCGTCA
>CALJCU010000211.1 GCA_938023885.1 uncultured Prevotella sp.
TCTCCGAATTAACAAAGAAAAATGGAAAAAGTAAGTATGAGCATATATGCAGGGAAGGAGTGTGTGAACTTTCACTAAAAGCAATACTTTGTGTTTTAGCGATTACAGGAAGTGCTTTGTTCTGGCCGATGGAAGTTTCGGCCGGCACACAGTATGGAGATGGTACCTGGGCAGATGGATATAATACAGCGATTGGTATATCAGCCAGGGCAAGAGGTGACGGTGCGCTGGCGTTGGGGACACAAACGAAGGCGACTTCTATTCGTTCTACCGCAATAGGTCATCAGGCCGAGGCAAGTGGCGCTGATAGTATTTCGATCGGTACATTATCCGGCGCAAGTAATCCTCAATCGATAGCTATCGGAAACAAGGCAAGGGCATACGGAGTAGATGCCATAGCATTCGGTTCTTCTGCAAATGCAACGGCGACCAATGCGATGGCAGTTGGCAGGAATGCACGCTCAACGGCAGGCGGGTCGGTAGCGGTAGGTATTAATACGGAAGTGACGCAAATCAATTCGGTCGCAATGGGAGCTACTGCTAAGGCTTATGAAAAGTCAAAGGAATATCTTTCCTTCTGCCCTGATTCACATGAAGGATTTCTTTATGTGATGTCTACGGCTAAGACCCTTGGACTTGAAGAGGAATATAAGAACTATGCGGCGACAGCCTTTCAGAAATATCCCAACGACATAGATATACTCTCACGCTGGGCAGGAATGGAGAATGATGAAGGTCTGTATGTACATACGCTTACAGCCTTGCGTGAACGTCTGCTGGTCACTCCGGGCGACAGCACGCTCATCAGACTTCACTCTAACACCACCGAGCTTATGGCAGAACGGCTGGTGAAGGAGAAGAAAGGGGCACAAGCCATTGCGGAACTTGATATTGCATTGAAATATGACGGTTCAAACAAGGCGCTACTCTATGCCAAAGGCTTGGCATACGAGTCAATACACCAATACGACTCTGCACATTATTATCTAAGATATTACGAGCCTTCCCTGATGGAGCTGAGCGACTTCAAACATCGCATGAATACTCTTAAGAACAAGAGCCTGCATAACGATATCTTCATGGAGTACATAAGATCTCGCTACGCTGACAACATTGCCATCCGTGGCATGGCTACTGTGGGCTACACTCATCGAATGAACAGCAATTCCTTCACGGCAACGGTCAACTATGCCGGTCGCGATGGAGATGTTGACAAAGGCTCTGCCGACAACGAAGAAGGGGGTGGAGTGGGACTTCAGGGCTTGTTCTCATGGACGCATAACACACGAAGAAACTGGAGCTGGACGCTGGGCGGTGGCATAAGCAACAGATATTTCGCACGGTATCAGGCAAATGCTTCTATAGATATTGAGCTGCCCAAAGACTGGACCGTCGACTTACACGTAAGCTATCGTAATATCAGCACCAGCCAGCAGGAATACCGCTATGACAGTGAAAAAAAGAATTGGGTATTCGATCATTGGGACAGTCGTCGTCGCCATTTGTTTACAGGTGGTATAGGTGTAAACCATCAGTTCGAGATGTTCTCTGTCGGTGGTAAGGTAGATGCACTTTTGATGTCGCAAAAGTGGTATGGCTACGCCTCAGTCCAAGGACGTTACTATCCGCTGTCTGACCGTACTTCATACATTTCAGCCACAGCCGGTGCAGGTACCGCGCCCGAGGCGAACATACTCAACTATGGTCTGCCGGGAGCATTCAGTAACATCAACTCTATGGTGGGACTTGGCGCCACATGGCTTTTCAATCCAAACCTTTGC
>CALJCU010000212.1 GCA_938023885.1 uncultured Prevotella sp.
TGCGCATTGACAAACGTGGTGTTGCTGCGGCGGTCACTGCGAAGGCGCTCCACATCTATCTGTGCTGTCACAAGCTGGCTCTCCAGTGCGAAACGCTCACCTTCAGCAAGAAGACGACCATTCTCATAGACCAACGCATTACCGCCATAGACCACGTCTTGCGTGCTCTCTCCAAAGCCGGCACTGCTATAGACATAGCCGGAGATGGTACGGGCACTTTGCTGGGAAAGAAGACTCTTGAGATAATCGTGTTTACCGATGAGCTCATCACTGGCAGAGAGGTTAAAGATGATATCGGCCCCCGCCAATGTCAGATGGTTGCTAGGCGGTGTGGGCGCCCACACGTCCTCGCATATCTCTACACCAAATGTCACACCATCACCCGTACGGAAGAGCTGGGGAGCAGAAGTGATGCTGACAGGATGGCCCGCATAACGGAACTCCTGAGGACGCAGATCCTGAGAAGAAGCGAACCAGCGCTTCTCGTAGAACTCACTGTAATTGGGCAAGAATGTCTTAGGAACGATGCCTAGAATCTTACCCCGCTGGATGACAAGGGCACAATTGAGCAGCAGGTCACCGGCTACGATGGGCGCACCGACAATGGAGATGATATCCAACTGGCGGCTGAACTCCAACAATTGCATGACACAATTCTCGGTGGCATCCAAAAGCAACTGCTGCCGGAAGAGATCCTGACAGGTATAACCGGTGATACTCAACTCTGGGAGCACAATGATTTCCACCCCCTGACCTTCAGCCTGGGCAATGAGTGACTCTATCTCTTTGATATTACTGACGCAGTCGGCGACCTTCACCGTGGGAACTGCTGTTGCTACCTTGATGATTCCGTATCTCATAGATTATCTTTGAATGGTAGTCTATTTAATTGTAACCTGCGTGGCCCCATATCCATACTCCTGAAAAGAGGCATCCTGCCACTGGTATGACCTGTGTCTGTAGGTCAATTCATTGATTATGGCACGTCTGAGTACACCTGCTCCTTTACCGTGAATGAAAATAAGTTTCTGACCTTTCTTATTCTCATACTGCGCCAAAGTCTTGCGGAATATCTTCATCTGATACTCAAGAATATCACCGGCTTGCATGCCTTGGGTGGTGTCGAGCAATGCCTCAGCATGGAGATCTACGACAATAGTATCATCAAGCCCACGATGGCGGATATACGGAGTATTCTTTGCATTACCCTTGCTCTGACCGTCGTCGTACCGGCGCACGAGCTGCTCTTTCTGTTCTGCCGACAAGGCCTCAGTCTTAGCAGGCTCTGCATGACTGTACATTTCTTTCTTCAGAGCCTTGGTGTCAACGACGAGTGGACGGACAGGCCTGTCGTTCTCAATGATGGCATAGAGCAGAACGGGAGTCTCGAAGAACGGAGTGTCTTCAAAGGTATGCACCTTATAGAACCTCAGCGGATCAAGTCTCAGTTCCACATTCACCGGTTTTTTGAGGATGAAATTCTTGTCACGCTTATAGGCCAGCATCTGAACAGCCAGACGACCAGCATGGTTGATATCCTGAGCATTCATCTCTTCAATGAACACCCTGGTGTTGGGCTCAGCCTCACCTCCGGTCTTGACGGCATAGCTATTGCCTTTAACGGTCAGTAACAGATAACGAAGATAATAGTTGCTGTCATTAACGAAATAAGCCTCAAAATGGGGCGTGTCCAGACTGTTGTCGCTCATCGGAGCGAAAGCAAGAAAGACAGAGAGCCGGTTACCGCCTTTACGCTCCTCCGCTTTCGGACGATAAGTTACGTCTTTGGAGAGGTCTACTGTGTCGGGTGCCGAGAGGTCTACATCCTCGTCCTGACTTTCCTGCATCATGGCTTTGACGGAACGGTGACCATGCGGCAGGGGTGTCTCTGCCGCTTTCTGCTCTGCAGCCTCAGCCCGACGATTGATGATGTTAGCCGTACTGTAATCTTCACTCTCAACAACGACAACCTCATTGATGGGCGTAGGAATCTGAAAACCGTCTTCATCCTCCACCAACACTATATTCTTTCCCTGGAATCCGGCAATCTTTCCGCCACCGGTCTCACTGAGGAACTTTACTTTATCTCCTATTTTCATACCTAATGTTTTTTATTCGTTACGGCATCAGCAGGTTAGCGTCTCCGTAGCTCAGGAAACGGAAGTCATGCGAGAGTGCATAATCGTAAACCTTACGCCAGTCGCCTTTCAGAAAAGCACTGACAAGCAACAACAATGTACTCTTGGGCTGATGGAAATTGGTCACAAGCATCCTTACAATCTTATAGATGTAGCCCGGGGCTATAATAATCTGCGTCGATGTGTGCAGCGCGTCCAAATTATCACGGTTGAGATAATCGAGGATGGCCTGGACAGACTCACGGACGGACACGGCCTTACCGTTGAAAATCACGAGTCCGTCCTCGTCGTGCGGCAGATCGTAAGGCTCCCATTGCTCTACATGGAGCTCCCCTTCTGTAGCATTGGGATTCTTCAGAATCTTCACACCGATATAATAAAGACTCTCCAACGTACGCACACTGGTCGTACCCACGGCAATAGCGTTACAGTCGTGCTCAAGAAGATGTTCGAAAGTGTGACGATGAACGACAATATACTCCGAATGCATCTTGTGTCCTTCTATCTCTTCTGTCTTCACAGGCTTGAAGGTGCCTGCACCGACATGCAGTGTCACCTCATCGCGTATGATGCCATGCGCATCAAGGTCAGCCAGAATCTTATCTATAAAATGGAGTCCCGCCGTAGGAGCAGCCACACTGCCTTTGATCTTCGAATAGACCGTCTGATAAGTAACCTTATCGCTCTCTTCTGTCTCACGGTTGAGATAGGGAGGAATAGGAAGTTCACCGATAGCATCCAGAATATCCGCAAAGTTGACCTGCGGGTTATCCCATTCAAAGTCTATCCAATAGTTTGTGCCCCCACTCTTTTCCGCTGCCTTCGAACGGTCCATAGTTGCACACAGCGTGAGGTTCTGACCTTTAATCTGGAAGTCGCGCTTCAGCGTTCCTTCCTTCCATTTCTTCAGATTACCAATCATACAGAGCCAACTGCACTTGACTGTCGACTGGAACATCTGCTCATAATCGGCAGGTTCAGTCGGTTCCATGAGGAAGACTTCTATCAAAGCTCCCGTCTCCTTATGGAAATGCATACGAGCCTGGATGACACGCGTGTTATTGAAGACCATCAGAGCACCTTTCGGAAGATATCTAGGTAGATTATAAAAGACATCATCCGACAACACGCCCTTATTATCGATGAGCAGCTTGCTGTGGTCACGCTCTTCCAGCGGGAACTTTGCAATACGGTCATCAGGAAGATCGTAATTATAATCGTCTATCCTTATATGTCTTGTATCCATTGACTAATTGACTAATTGTCTAATTACGCTATGTATGTATTTATTATTATATTGTTATTGTATAAAAAGCACCGAGAATCACAACTGCCAAAGTCAGCACAAGGGTTGACACTACTACATCAATATCAGCCTTAGCATAGCCTGAGGCCGTGTATTGCGATGAGATATACTGGAACTTGGCGTTGATTTTGTAGAACAGTTTATAGAAAGCGGTATAGACTACAATCCCTACGACGCAACCATACAAAAGTCCACAGAAGGCATCGGAGGGGTAATGTAAGCCTAAATAGAGCCGTGTCCAGCAATTGAGCAAAGCCCACAGTACCATAGTAACGGAGAAAAGCCTGTCGCGTACCAACAGGCTAAGAAACACCGCCAATGAGAAAGTATTGGCGGCATGGGCCGAGAAGAAACTGAAACTCTTGTCAAGTGTTCCGGCAATAAGATTCAACTGTAGCTTTACATCCGGATCATTGCAGGGACGGAGCTTCGCCACCATCGGCTTCACGATGAAGTCATCCACGCCACTGGCAAGAATGATACACACCACAGCTCCGCCAATAATAAGTCCTATCTGCACCATCGTCTCGTTGTTTTTCACAACAAGATAGAGCAAGGCAATATACAACGGTATCCCCGTCAATCCATTGGTCAGTATAGGAACCAACGAATCGAAGTAAACCGAGTTGCTACTGTTCAGCCACCGGAGCAGTGAGAGATCAAGTGAGAAGAAACTGTCAGGCATCATTAAATCATTTCTATCTCACCGGATTTGATCCATCCCTCTCTCCCATCGCCGAGTTGAATCTGCTTCCAACCTTTGATGCCGTCATCGAGAATATTCACCCGGGTGCCTTCATGAATGACATAGGCATCAGGCATCTTGTCCTCTGGAGCCGATTTCACGCCTATTGCCGGTGACATCACGATAGCGCCACGACTGTTGTTAGACCAATGTTTCTGCTGCCAGGCAAAGAAGGTAGAGAAGACAAACAGAAAGAGGAAGGCGACACTGCCAAAGAACCCCGTCTTACGCAGCCACAGTGGCGAAGCGAAGAGGTAACAGAGCATCAGCACCAAAGCAATGACAATGCTGCAAATACCCACGACGGCCCACGTGTCCACATCGGCAAAGTTCACGATACTCTGATACACGAGGGTGAAAAAGTTGTCATCCTCGGGAGCTATCTTGTCAGTGGTCTTAGAACGGGCAAACTGAAGGTTGAAACGGATGTCCTTGTCGCCGGGAGAGAGCTTATAAGCCCGTTCATAACACAGAATAGCCTTCGAGAGACTATCTGAGCGATAATAGGCATTGCCCAGATTATAATATAACGCCGACGAGACCCCCCGACTCAAAAGCTCTCTGTAGTCGGATATCGCCTCTTGATAGTTACCTTGCCGATAGCTGTCGTCCGCATTCTGCTTGGTGACGGCGAAGCCCGCAAGAGGCCGCAATAGCATCACCAAGAATACGATAATCAATATTCTAGAATGAGTACTTCTCATATTATGTGTCATTGTTATAGAGTTATCTTCTTTTTTCTATGACATCTTCTATCTCTATGATAGCTGTCATAGCCGACTGAAAGGTCTTTTCCATGTTTCCGGCTTCATCACCTGGGGCGTAACGCTCAAACTCACACTCCTCAAGGGCAGAGATGAACTTACCGATAATCTCATCGTTCACACCATGGGAGGCGAGTTTCTCCTTGATGTTCTTCTCGGACAGGCTTTCCACCGGCATGTTCAGTTTGTAACTCACATAACCCCACAAGGCCCGCATCACCTCATCATAGAACTCGGCACTGTTGTGCTCAAACATCAGTCGGCTGGCTCTCTTCAAGCGTTTCCGTGCTATCTTATTGGCACGCTTACCGCGCATCTTCACAATATCGGCGTTCTCCAAGGCACGCTGACGGAAGATGACAAGCAATACCACAAAGGCTATCAACGGCAACAATAAACTAATCCAGTAAGCAGCACTGCCTAAGAAGAAGTCACCGGTAGAAGTGCTTTCCGAAGGACCTGTTTTCAAGGCATGGATATCGTTGTCAGCCTGGTTATTGAAGTCCTCTGAAGAACTCTTCCCATCACCTGGTGCCACATTAACGACAAAAGGCTGCGTGTGAAGGGTCTTATAGGCATTGGCATCTACATCGTAATAGATGAATGTCACCGGCGGAATGGTATACTTACCCTGGTTGCGCGGTACGGCGAGGAAATCATAAACCATGCTGCCACCGACCCCGGCATTCGTGAGTTTTGTCTTATCCGTTACCTTCGGGTCGTACTTGTCAAATCCATTAGGAAACTCCACGACGGGCTGTTTGATAAGTTTGAGGTTACCCGTACCACTGATGACAACCCTCAACGTGATGGGATCTCCGGCCCTCACATCCTTCTTATTGAGTTTCGCAGAAATGCTGAAACGTCCTACACCGCCAGAGAAACCGACAGGCTTCGCAGGCAGCGGATCGACTTGGACATCCACACCCGGCGCCACGATATTACGCTTTACCTCCACGTAGCCGGATCCTCCATTAAAGAAAGCCTCAAAAGGGTCGACGTTGCGGTTCTGCTGAACCACAATTCCTCTGAACGTGATGGACGGAATCTTGAGAGCACCTGTCATCTGAGGATACATCAGATACTGGCTCCAGGTAACACAACGATAAGGACGTCCGTTGACACGCTCCACATGGAAGCTCTTCTGCTGCGGCAAGGGTATCTCCTGACTATGGAATCCCGTCAAGTCAGGCATCTTACCTTCCAACTGTGTCAGATCAACGAGTGTATAAACCTTATATGTAAGCAGCACCGGCTCCTGTTCATGAACCCGATACTTATTGGCTGTCACCTTGATGAACAAGTCTTTGCTTGTGATAGCTGAACCTGCACGAGCCAGCTCCTCCTGTCCACCGACATTCTGATGCATCCGTAGAGCACCACCTGAGTTGCGGGCATGTCCCGACACAGAGATCCTTACCGGGCGTGAGGCCACCCACCTACCCCTAACACGAGCATGAGCTGGAGAGACAACGAACGATCCGTCTTTCTCTGCATAGACGGTGAAGGTAAACGTGATAGACGAGGAACTCGACGTGTGACCGTTGATCATCTGATAGCTGCTCTGCTGAGAGGTGTAAGGACCAGCAATAAGCTCCAGACCTGACGGTATATTACCCACCTGGAAGTCCTCCACGTCCTGCGTATTGATGGTGTAGGCAATGCGGAAGTTCTCGCCTGCCGACACCTGGGAAGGAGCCGACACCGCAATCTGGGCCTGCGAGAGATCCGTGCCTTCTATCAGAAAGCCTAAGATAAGAAAAATATATAAGAGTAAACGATGCGTCATAATAGATGATATGCATTATCAGTCAACTGTAATCATTATTCACCAGTAATTACCAGTTCTTTTCCAGTCGTCTGCGTTGCGGCTGAATCTCGTGTTTCTTGAGCCTCTGCTGAGTCTGCTGCTCCTCCTGTTCAGCATAATTGAGAAGCTGTTCAGCATTGTCTTTGCTCATCTGCTTCTGTTGTTGCTGCTGTTTCTGCTGCTGGTCCTTATCTTTATTATTCTTGTCCTTATCGTTCTTATTCTGCTTATTCCTGTTGTTCTTATTCTGGTTGTTTTGCTTGTTCTGATTCTTTTGGTTTTTTTGCTGCCTCATGCAGAGGGCGAGGTTATACCGCGTCTCACTGTCTGACGGGTTATTTCTCAGACTCTCTTCATAAGCCTTGATGGCCTCAGAGAAAAGCTGGTGCTTCTGGCACGCCACTCCGATATTGTGCCACACCATTGCCTTACGGTGCCTGGCCGTCTCACACTTGGCAGCATTCTGAAACTGCGTCACAGCAGCACTGTCCTTCTGCTGCATCAACAGGGCACAACCGAGATTGTAAAGAGCCTGCGGATTAGACGGGGCCTTACCCAGCGCTTTACGGTATTCAATCTCCGCTTTGGCATAGTTCTGCTGACGATACAGACGGTTACCACTTCTGATAAACTGTCTGTCACTCTGTGCATGGACATTAAGAGCCGCAATCATGCACACGGTCAACAGGAAGATGTATTTCTTTAATATCATCGTACTTCTCATATCACTTTCTTCTCTTAAAGAGCCTTACATTCTTCAACCTGGGGTTCTTTGCCTCCAGGACACAGACTTCCACGATGAGAATAAGCAACGCCAGTACAGCAAAAGCCTGGAACTGTTCATTATACTCACTGTAGACAACCGAGTCGGTGTCACCCTTCTGCAGTTTCGTTATCTGATCATTAAGTTGCTCCTGTGCATCAGACGTGTTGTCCACATGGATGTAAGTGCCACTGCCTGCCCTGGCTATCTCCCGGCACATTTGCTCATTGAGCGCCGACATCACGGTCTGACCGTCGGCGTCCTTCATGTAATTGCCGTCGCCCAATGGGATTGGAGCGCCCTTCGGACTACCCACTCCGAGGATGAACACATTGATACCCTGCTTCTTCGCGGCTGCGGCGGCCTTCTCCGCTCCGCCCTCATGGTCCTCACCATCAGTGATGACAATGATAGCTCGACCCACATTGTCCTGCTTCGTGAAACTGTGCATGGCAACAGTGATGGCACGGCCGATGTCTGTACCCTGGGTCTGAATGAGCGACGGGTCTATGTTCTGCAAGAACATCTTGGCAGAGACATAATCACTTGTGATAGGTAACTGGATGAAAGCATCACCGGCAAAGACTACCAATCCTATCCTATCATTGGTGAAGTGGTCGACCATGTTTTCAACCAGCATCTTGCTCTTATCCAATCGGCTTGGTGCCACGTCCTCTGCAAGCATCGAGTTGGAGATATCCATACAAATGACAGCCTCGATGCCATTGCGCTTCTCGTGAGCGATCTTAGCTCCCATCTGCGGGCGCGCCAACATAATGATGAGTACAGCAAGTGCAGCATTCATCAGCCAGAATTTTACAGCCGGACGATACTTCGACACGTCAGGCATGAGTTCTTTCACCAACGCGGGATCACCGAACTTCTTCAGCTTCCCTTTGCGCTGACGCCATACGAAGAGCCTGACCAGTGCCAACAAAGGTATCAGCCATAACAACCACAGATATATAGGATCTTCAAATCGAAGCATGTCTTTATTGTCTTACACGTCTCTTGTGAGACTTAATTATTCTTTTGTCAGGGGTCTACTACGGCAACCGCCTCAGGACGGTGTTGCGAAGGAGAATCTCAAGGAGCAGGCAAAGCACGGCTGCGAGCGCAAAGGGCTGATAAGCCTCATAACGCTTGGAGTATTTTTTCACGTCCAGCTTTGTCTTCTCCAATTGGTCAATGTCTTTGTATATTTTCTTCAACTGTGCCGTGTTTGTAGCACGGTAGAAGTTACCGTCTGTCGTAGCCGCGATGTCACTCAACGTCTTCGTGTCAATGTCCACGGGGATGTTGACATACTGTACGGTACCGCCTACGGGCATAGGATAAGGCGCCACTTTGCTGGTACCCACGGCAATGGTGTACACACGGATACCCAGCGACTTTGCTATCTGGGCGGCTGTCATCGGGGAGATGTCACCCATGTTGTTGGAACCGTCAGTGAGCAGGATGACGACCTTGCTCTTGGCCTTGGAATTCTTCAGACGGGAGATGGAGTTAGCCAGTCCCATACCGATAGCCGTACCATCCTGTATCAGTCCGCGTGCCGCGATATCCGTTCTCACATTCTGCAAGAGGTTAAGCAACGAAGCATGGTCCGTTGTCATCGGGCACTGTGTGAAAGCCTCACCGGCAAAGATCGTCAGGCCTATGTTATCATTGGGACGACCGGAGATGAACTCAGCAGCCACATTCTTCGCAGCCTCAATACGGTTCGGCTTCAGGTCCTCGGCGAGCATAGATGTCGACACATCCATGGCGAGCATGATATCGATGCCTTCCACCGTCTTGCTGCCCCATGAGTTGTGGGTCTGCGGTCGGGCCAGAATGATGACGATGAGCGTGAACGTGATGCAGCGCAACAGCATCGGCATGTCCATGATACGCTCACGCCAGCTCTTCGGGGCATTGAGGTAAGCATGCGTGTCGCTCATCCGCATCGTGGGCTCACTCTTCTTACGATAGAGGAAATACCACAACACGTATGGTATGAGCAGCAACAGCAGCAGAAAATATTCTTTATTAGCGAATTCCATTTTACATCAACAAGAGATACACATTATATATAATGTAAGCCAAGAGCAGAAACGCCACAATACCCGCCACCCAAAGCAACGTCTTGATGGTGATACGGTTGGAACGCGTCTTCCTGTCATCCTCCGACAGGCACGGGACGATCTTCTCCTCCACGGCCTGTCCTTCCTGCTTCGTCTCATCAATGAAGTTAATGGCCTTGACAAGGTTGAGGTCATTCTCATTGAGTTGCGTCGAGTATTTGGCAAACTTGACGAGGTCAGCTGTCTGGAAGAGTTCACGGAGCTCGTCGATCATCTTCCGGTCCCCCGTAGCCTGCAGTCGATTGATAATCTCATCGGTTGTCATCTCAAGGGCATTGAAACCGAAGCGTTCCCGGATATACAGTCGAAGCGTGCCGGTGAGCTGCGTGTAATACGTCTTTTGGTCCTCACTCACCTGCAGATGCTCCTTCTTGATCTTCTCTATCTCATTCAGGGCACGCTGATGTGGGGGCACATGACGCACGATACGTACTTTCGTAATGATAGGCTTGTTCTCTTTCAGTCGCACGAAGAGATAGCACCCACCCACAAAGAGGAGGAGCACAACGGCAGAAAGCCAGAAATAAGGTTTCCACTCCGACCATTCAAAAGGATTGTCCTGTACATCTTTCGGTGGAAAGAACTGATTGGGGTGCAACGTGTCGACATCTACGGTTATGATCTTCAAAGCAGAGGCAGCGCCTTGATAAGGCTTGCCGTTGACCCTCACCTTGAGAGCTGGGATAGCATAGATATGCTCATAGAAAGAAGTGATCGTATAGGTCTTCTCTACTTTCATCT
>CALJCU010000213.1 GCA_938023885.1 uncultured Prevotella sp.
TTTCCGTGTGGCGTCCTACCGCAAGAACTATAATAAACGACTTGATTCAAAGCAAAATCCAATAGACGAGTATGTAAATCTAGATTTTGGATATCTTCAGGATCTTGCCATTATCGACATGGAACTGAGATACACGTTTATTCAGCTAACACTTGATATTGAGCATTTTGCAAAAATGGATCTTCTAGGAGAAATTGAGCGTCATAATGAAGACGGTTATAAGATCGTCTCGGATTTCCTTGATGCTCAGAAAACCGACAGAAAACAACACATTCAATCGGAATTACGGCAAAATCAGAATAGCTATTACACGAAAGACGTCTATAATAAATATAATCCTGATTTCCCTGCTTGGGTTTTTTTAGAACTTCTTCCTTTTGGTACAATCCTTGATTTCTATCTCTTTTGTGCTAAACGTTTTAACTCTAAGCCGATGTGCGATCGCTTTTACATCATGATTAGATGTAAAAATGTTCGAAATGCCTGTGCCCACAACGACTGCTTCATCAATGATTTCCATATAGGTACTGCACCATATAAGCCCAAGTATCCTGTAATCCAAAAGTTAGCAGTAATCCCTTCGCTTTCATCTGATTCACGTAAACGTCGTATGCAGAATGAACGGATGCAGGAGCTAATATATGTTCTCTATATCCATAACGAAATCGTAACCAGCAAAGGGGTCCACGATAAGGCCGCTCAAAAATTACATGCATTTAAAGAACGGATGATGAAGCACTATGACTATTACAACACAAATCAGTTGATTGCTGCGAATTTCAATTTTTTGAAACTGGTCATTGACAACTGGTTCTCCCTCGTTTAAACTAATAGTACTTCGAAAAAGCAGCACTGCTTTTGTAAGGGCTCTATCTTAGGATCGAGCCCTATTTTTCTATCCAAAAACCTGCAGGTACCACAATTGTGGTACCTGCAGGTTTTTCTTTGCCCCTGGGGCGACCAAACTAATTCCATGAGGTTTACATCAGGACTCAGGTTGTCATTCACCTTCTGGATTGTAGCTATATGTAAAGTTGTCTATAGCATTTTTCTATCAACAGAAAAGGGAAAATTCTACTACTTCCGATGCTCTACAATTTACTGGCAAGTTCCATCATATGAGAAGCCATTTCAATAAGATTCCTGCGAACAGAATCTTTATCAATCTCATTCCCCAGAAGTAGATAGTCTGTGCTAACGTGAAAATAGAGAGCAATTTCAACAAGCAGTTCCAGCGATGGTTTCCCTTTTCCACGCTCTATATTGCCGAGATGTTCGAGACTGATGTTGAGTTCTTCAGCACTTTTCTCCTGTGTCTTACCTCGGGCTTTACGAAGTGCTTTCAAACGCCCTGCAAAATCAGCTTCCCCTATATTGTACAAAATTATTTTCCTTTCCTCCTGACACGGGAGATTGGAAGGGGCTACACCTTCCTGCAGACAGATTAGAACCTTCAGGGCCTTACAAAAGCCAAAAAGAGATAAGGATACCGATATCGCTTCTCTCCGAAATCTGAACTATATGTATATCCTCAGCCCTTCATACATGTCAGGATGCGATATGTTTATGAAGTGGATTGAAATCATGCTTTTGTCTTGCTAATCGGTACAAAAAAGAAACCACCGACAAGGACGGAACCCTATGGATATAGGTATCCTGTCCTTGCCGATGGCCTCTCATGTATGTCTGGCTTAACTCATCGACTATTCAAGCATGTGACCTGAAATGGATTTACGCAGTCTGTTTCAACTCGACCATTCCCGTCTGTACGCTCATTCAATTTCATTTATTACATGTAAGTTCATTCCGGTCTTCCGGCGCATACACATCGATACGATTGTGTCTGCGGCCCATTCGCTTCTGTACCATAACCGACTTGCAACGTTTGCAAGTGACGCGGACTATGCCCTCGCGATCTTCCAAACCGTGATTAACCTCATGGCAGTTGGGACAACAAACGCTTCTTGGGCGTAATATGCCCTGGCTCTCATGTGCCAATTACCTTGCTCCCTTCTCATTCGCTCGTTTTTTCATACTGTAGGAATTGCGACATGTTCACCCCTTCTTGCCAAGACAAAGGGCTTCTGTATTTTCCACATCCTCCGGAGCTGCTGCGTCGTTTCTCCGCAGTATTCGCATTCCATCCATCCGTCTGTCTCTTCAAGCAGCAGTTGATGATTGACTCTTCCGCAAATCGGACATTTCATATCGTATTGATTCATGCTTTCACCTCCGTTCACCGGATTACAGCGCCTTGATGACGTGCTTTGCAACTCCCTGAACAATCAGATTTTTTGTGCGTATCTCTTTACCGGGATAAACAGCTTCATTCTGATAAAGAAGAATTGCTTCTTGATTCTCAGCATCAACACCGCTATACACCTTCAGCGTGCTCTCATTGTCACCCAATAGGGCAACAACGATATCACCAACCCTGGCCTCGCAATCCATCCTGATAACGACTCTGTCACCGTCATCGATGCCCGCATCAACCATAGAGTCACCGCATGCCTCCAGAATATAGAACTCACCCTTCCCGAAAAGGGAAACAGGAAGGCTGATGTACTCCCGAATGCATTCCTCCTTTTCCTCCGCAGTTCCACACGGGATGGATCCGACAACAGGACAAGGGGCAGAACCGGTCGTGAACTTGTTGATCATCGGTGTGTTGATGGCACGCGACTGGCCATCGTACTCAATCATTCCGCGATTATCCATTTCAACCAGGTAGCGATATGCAGTTGTCTTGGGGATGTCCACACCCTTGGCAATTTCATTCACCGAAGGCGTGACATGCATTTCGCAAAAATACTGGTCAACATAGGAAATGATGAGTTCCATTGTCTCCGAGTTCATTTTTCTCATGGTCGCAATTCCTTTCAATCGATAACGGAACGAGTCGTTCCGTTGATGGCATCATAAAACCCCTTGACGATGAGGTCAAGGGGTTAGGCGTTTAATGGAACGCAGGTGCACAGAATATTGGGCACTAAATGACAGCTATGCATTGTCATACTTTGCAAACGGAGATAGTAGGCTAACCACCTTGAGAATCTCTTGTCTGTGGTATTTCCCAAATGTTAATTTACCCATGACATGAGAATCTTTATAGATCCCATAACTATTTGCAAAAATAGCTTCATACCATTCCCTAATTATGTCGTTAATTTCGACCTGTACTTTATTATCATAATCATAATGAAATGTTCTATCCGGTGATAAAAATGGGGCAAGTATATCCTCGCAATTATCATACAAAGCCATTAGTTTTTCTAATGGTTCACAGTAAGAACCACTAATGAATGCTTCATATTGGGACATATCTAGTATTTGAAGTCCAATCAGCAAAGGAACAATATACAGTAAATTATATTGAGCTCCCATTTCATTCGAAGATAGAAAGTTCCGACTTCTTACATGTGTCGGAGCGAATGCGGCAATATTAGCAATTCTCCAGAACCGATGAATCTCTCTTAATTCGAGGCCAAATAGTTCTATTACTTTACGGCAGTTTCTATCATATACCCATTCACTGTTCTCAAGTCCCATCTTTTGATACAAATTCTGGTTGTTAACTGGAGGTAAAGAAATGCGAACGTCAAAAAAACGATTCAAGTATCTTCCGGCGCTAAAATCTTCCCCATAGCATCGTTTTACAGTATGTTGAAGTTCTTTTGAATTAATTGAAAATACAAAAGTGACATTATCTATTTCAAAATAATGCTTGATGCGTTCTAACAATTGAACTGCATATGAAGGTCGGCAACGATCTAACTCATCAACAAATACGACCAATCTATCACCACGTTCGAGTATTACATCCTGTAGAAAGCGTTTAAGTAATCCCGTCAGTTCATGTTGCTCTCTTATGATCTTAAGCGGGTCTTTACCACTTAGACTCTCAAGCGCTCTCGTTATCTCTTTTCCTGAAATACAGTCAAGTATGCTTCCAGCTATTTTCAAGAATCCAGAGTCTTCTGTGATTTTATAATTAGAATCAATTGCTTTTATTATGGAATATATAATAGAAAGGACAGGGTCAACATCATTGTCATTTGCCCAAGCATCATAATATACTGCAATTTGAGGCTTATATGATTCATTCAACCAGTCACTTTTAATTTTCATAAAACAACTAGAAATACGGCTTCTTTCCTCCTCTGTCAAACTATTTGAAAATGGATTTAAATAGTTTAAAGAAAGCTCTGCTTGTTTTACAAAAAACGTCTTTCCACTTCCCCAATATCCGTTAAGCGAAATAGACATTGCCTCATTAATTCCATTTAGCAACTCCAGAAAGCGGAGTAGTTCCGCGTTCCTTCCAAGTAAATTCTCCTCTAACGTAAAAAGCACATTTTCTTTTGTCGGTGACAATTCAGCTGACATTCTACTAATTCTCCTCTAGAACTGATAATGTCTCTATGAGTAAGCTCTTATACCTTTCTTTAACACTTGCAGGCCCTAGAACCACGATTTTTTTGCCAAATCCAAACAGCCATCGAAAGAAAGTGGTGCTTGTACACACAGAAACAGTTGCTACGAAATGCTTCTCATCAATCTGCTCTGTTTTTACCTCTAATCCAAAGTTATCGATGATATATTTCATCGTGGATACATGGCACTTCAGCCTGACCTCTTTCGGCTGATCTGTGCCAAACATACGGAAAACACACTTGCTGTACTGAGCAGGCGAATAGTCTTCCGGAGGTGATACCGCAATCTGATTCAGGATTTTCGGTTGCTCCGCAATGCGGTCGATGCGGAAAGTGCGCATCGCCTGGCGCTCATCGCAGAAGCCGCGCAGGTAATAGTAGTCTCCATCCCATTCCAATGTATAGGGACTTACCGTGTACGGCGCACCGCCATTGGTCATGTAGCGCTTCTTGTTCACATCAAAATCCGTGTAGGCAAACTGGATCTTCCGTCGGGTGTCGATAGCCTCATTGAGGGCATCCACAATGTAATAGCCTTGCTCATTATCCGACTTCACACGACCGGCCACATAGATGTGACGGCGGAGCTTGGCGGCATTCGCTGCACTGGTCAGCGTAAAGAGCTTCGTAATCAACTCATCGCTCTTACGCTGCGTGATGAACTTGGAAGAAGAAATTGCATCTACAAGAAGCTTAAGCTCAGCCAGGTCATAGGCGTGACCATCATAGTAATACTTGTTCTGCGTAGACTCGTAGTGTTCGATATGAAGGCCACAGTTATGGAGCATGGCAAGATCATCGCTGATTGTGTTTCTGGAAACCTTGATGGCATATTGCTCTTTCAGAATCTTGATCAACTCAGCGGTAGAAAGCGGATGTTCTGCGTCCGTATGCCGAACCAGGTGCTGGTACAAATATAAAATTCTGAGCTTCGTTCTGCTCTGCATAAGGATCCCCATATATATTCAAAATATCAATATGCCTTCGTCTGTATCTTTATGGATTTACGCTACGCAGTCTGTTAGCATTACGCTCAGTAATGCTTCTTCTATCTAATTGAAAATGTTGCTTATAAAGGAACTTGTTCGTTATCCAAAACATATGAATTAACAATACGGCTCCCGGAATACATGAGATACTGTACACCGCTTGCGACAGCCATTTCTTCTGCGGCAACTTGTTTCGCTTTAACTACAGTATCATCAATTTTATTGTCTCCCTTTACTTCAATGATTTGATAGGAACCATCCTTCATCCTTGCAAGGAAGTCCGGGTAATACTG
>CALJCU010000214.1 GCA_938023885.1 uncultured Prevotella sp.
GCTACAGGGTTCAAGCAGCATCTCGACTTCTTCCGCAGTGATCCGAATGACCCATTGGGACAGAACCTCGACAGCTACTATCCGCGCGCTAACTGGAACAGCGGCCGTAACAACCAGACCCAGACTAAGTATCTTCAAAACGCAGCCTACTGCCGCCTGAAGAACCTCACCATCGGCTATACCATTCCGCAAAACATCACACGCCGCTTTTATGTGCAGAACCTCCGTGTGTTCTTCTCGGCTGAGAATCTCTTTACCATCACAAGCTCGGTGACCCTGAGATCATCGATGCCAGCGGATGGGGATTTTCGAAGGCCTATCCCTTGACAAGGAACTTCGCTTTCGGTCTTAGTGTAACGCTTTAATCAATCTTGTTAATCTAAGAATATTATGAACAACAGTTTCAAATATATAGCGCTTGGTTGTGTAGCTCTGATGGTAGCTTCATGCAACGATTTCCTCGACAGGGAACCAAAGTCGGACATCACTCCGAAGACCTATTTCACTTCAGAGGCCGACCTTGCAGCCTATACCATCAATCAGTATACATTCAGAAGCATTGATCCGGGAAGCTACGGCATTAGTACTTTCGGCGATGACAATAACACTGACAATCAGGCGTCGATGAGCGCTTCCTCACGCTGGGCACCCGGTACCTGGCAGGTAGGACAGGATGTCGGCGACTGGGGCAGTGCTTGGAACTTCACACGCATCCGCCAGATCAATTATTTCTTTGGCCAGGTCATGCCAAAATACAATAGCGGACAGATAGCCGGCAACACGACCAATATCCGTCACTATATCGGCGAGGCATATGTCATTCGCGCCTACGACTACTTCACGGTACTTAAGACCATCGGTGATGCACCTATTGTCACGAAAGCCATGCCCGATGACAGACAGATGCTTATCGAGGCATCAAAGCGTGAGCCCAGCAACAAGGTGGCACGTTATATTCTCGCTACTCTTGACACGGCACTGACCTATCTGTCTGATGTAGGGCCGGGCGGTAAGAACCGTGTGACGAAAGACGTTGCTTATCTGCTCCGCTCCCGAGTGGCACTCTACGAGGGAACATGGCTCAAGCACCATAAAGGTACTGCCTTCGTGCCGGGAGGATCCGGATGGCCGGGGAAGGCTGAGGATGTGCAGGGATTCAACATCGACTCAGAAATCAGCTACTTCCTCACCGAGTGCATGAAATCGGCTAAAATCGTGGGTGACAAGCTTATGGGAAATCTCGTGCAGAACACGGACACAAAGGAAGGCTTTGACAAGAATCTCAAGGAACTGAACCCGTACTATGGCATGTTCTGCAATCCTAACATGGACGGCTATAGCGAGGTGCTCATGTGGCGCAGCTATAATCTCGACCAGAACGTCTCCCATAACATTCAGATGCAGCTCATCCGTAACGGTGGCGGATCAGGATGGACACGTGGTCTTGTCAACTCCTTCCTCATGCGCAACGGCCTGCCCATCTATGCTACAGGATCTGGATATAATCCCGACTGGGAGAAAGAAGGCATCAGGGCAATGTTGCAGGACCGTGACTCCCGCATCCAGCAGTTCACGAAGAAAGACGGAGATGTAGACTTCTACACCTATGACGGTGAAGAGTCTCTCTTCGATCCGACCTGGATGGTGCGTGGATCTTCCGACACAAAGATAGTGACAGGCTTTGCTATCAAGAAGGGCAAGTACTACGATCCTGACATGGAGGCTCTCCACCACAAGGGCAACACAGGCAGCGTCGTGTTCCGTGGGACGGAGGCGCTGCTCAACTATATGGAGGCCTGCTATGAGTCAACGGGAAGGATCGATGCCACTGCTGACAAGTACTGGCGTGCGCTGCGTACCCGTGCCAAAGTGGATCCGGACTACAACAAGACCATCGCTGCCACTAATATGGCAGAGGAAGCCAAATGGGACTGGGGCGCTTATTCTCACGGACAGCTTGTTGATGCTACGCTCTATAACATCCGCCGCGAACGCCGTGATGAGTTCATCGGTGAGGGTATGCGCTGGGATGACCTGCGCCGTTGGCGGGCCTGCGATCAGGTCAACGGCTATCAAATCGAAGGCCTTCGATTCTGGGGCTCCATTTATGAAAATACCATGGTAAATGATAAGGGCGAAAGCTATCTCAAGGTAGATGTCGACGGTGGTAAGGGTAACATGTCGAGCAGGGAGATCAGCGGCGACTATATCCGTCCTTACCAGATCAGCCGGAAAAACAACAACGTGTTCGACGGCTACCACTTCACTCCCGCCCATTACCTCTCGCCGATCCCGCAGGCGGTATTCCGCCAGACGGCAAGCGGTGACCAGACTGACCTCAGCACCTCTGTGGTCTATCAGAATCCAGGATGGCCAATGGTGGCCGGAAAAGGGCCTACGGACGTGAAGTAATTTGATTATTCCTGTTTCTATAAATCAGGGCGGTATTTGTATATACCGCCCTCCTGTAATGTGTTGAAATGATTACCGTCTTGTGGTCAGACGCTGAGTACCGAAGGTCACAGATGTGACAGTAGACGAGCCAAACGAGCGCACTGTTGTTGTCGTAGCTCTTGTCATCTTCTTGGCCTCGTTGTTCTGCTGGCGCTTCAGATCAATGTAGATCATATCGTTATTGTTTGTGCCGAGCATGTATCCACTGAATATTCTGGCGTTCTCGTCAAGATAAAAACCATGTTGCTTGGATGAGGCATCCATGACGAAGACCGCCTTGTTCTTTGTGTTGGTGTACTTTATATAGATGTCGCCCGTCTGCCCGTCGATGTACCAGTTGAACTTTAACGGATCGTTCTGTTCAGCAATCTTGCCATTGCTGTTGAGCGTATAGTCGATCTCCGTTCCGGTGCCTTTGATGGCGTTGCTGTTGTTGCGCACGAATGTCATATTGGCATAGAAAGATCTCTGTTGTCCGTTATTTCCATTGGTGTAGACCATGGCGCCTTCCCATTCGCCTTGCAGTACTTCTGCTTCATCGTAGACAGATGTGCCGTCGTTGTCATTGTTGCCACCATTGTCATAGTAGTCGTTGTTCCAATTGTAGCCGCCGTTATGGTAACCATACCACCAAGGCACATCTTCGCCATACCAAGGCTGATGGTCGTCCCACCACGGATCATCGTCGCAACTCGTGAAGAGCGCGGAAGCTGCCATTATCATAGCAGCTGCCATAAAGGTAAAAATCTTTTTCATAGCTATTTTCTTTTTATATTATTCCGGTACAAAGATAGGGAGATTCATTCGATAGTGAAGGTGTTTTTTCCTATTGCTTATGGGAAAATCCCTAAAAATAATCAAGTGGGGTGGGAGATATGGCAATTTTTTTGTAAGTTTGCAACCATAATCATAACATATAAATATTAAAGGAAAGAAAATGAGAACTGTTTATGAATTCTCCGTGAAAGAGCGCAAAGGCAATGAGGTCTCTCTCAGGGAGTATGCCAACGAGGTGCTGCTGATTGTCAACACGGCCACGAAATGTGGATTCACACCGCAGTATGAGGAGCTGGAGAAGCTCTATGAGCGCTTCCATGCGCGGGGCTTTGAGATTCTCGACTTCCCTTGTAACCAGTTTGGTCAGCAGGCACCCGGCACGGACGACAGCATCCATGAGTTTTGCAAGCTCACCTATGGCACGGAGTTCCCTCAATTCAAGAAAATAAAGGTCAACGGCGACGATGCCGATCCGCTCTATAAGTTTCTCAAAGAGCAGATGGGCTTTGCCGGCTGGGATGAGACCCATCCCATTTACCCCATCCTCGACAAGATGCTCTCCGAGGCTGATCCTGACTACAAGGAGAAGCCGGACATCAAGTGGAACTTCACAAAGTTCCTCATCAACAAGAAGGGGCAGGTCGTGAAGCGCTATGAGCCCACGGAGAAGATAGAGCACATCGCAAAGGATATAGAAGAATTATTATAAATGGAACATACAAAATGTTTGATTATAGGCAGCGGGCCTGCAGGCTACACGGCTGCCATCTATGCCGGACGGGCAGATCTTCAGCCCATTGAGTATTGTGGCATACAGCCTGGTGGCCAGCTCACGCAGACCACCATTGTGGAGAACTTCCCCGGCTATCCCGAGGGTGTTGACGCCAACCAGATGATGACGGATCTCCGCCAGCAGGCCGAGCGCTTCGGCGCCGACGTGCGCGACGGCATTGTTACAGACGTCGACCTGAGCCGCAAACCATACACCGTTACCATCGACAACGGCGACCGGCTCACATGCGATACCCTCATCATTGCAACAGGAGCATCGGAAAAGTATTTAGGATTGCCTGATGAACAAAAGTATAAAGGACAAGGCGTTTCGGCCTGTGCAGTCTGCGATGGCTTCTTTTATCGTAAAAAAGTTGTGGCAGTTGTGGGCGGTGGCGACGCAGCGTGCGAAAAGGCAAGCTATCTGGCAGGCCTGTGCGAAAAGGTGTACATGATTGTACGTAAGCCTTTCCTCCGTGCATCAGATATTATGCAACAGCGCGTGAAAGAGAATCCAAAGATTCAGGGAATAATAGAGTCCATATTTTTATCCGCGATAGATCGGGTAACAAAAGATGGAGCAATACAG
>CALJCU010000215.1 GCA_938023885.1 uncultured Prevotella sp.
TATGCAAAATTCAGTGCAAACATATAATGGCAAGAGAATGCTTTTTGCTTCAAGTGGTGAACTACTAGTTGAGAATGAACAAGTTTCTTCATGGAAGAAGGTTAATGGCAAATGGTACTACTTCGATGACAATAATGTTGCAGTAACTGGATTAAAAGAAATTGATGGGAAAACGTATTTCTTTGATGAATCTGGAGTGATGCAAACTGGTTGGAAAGAAGTCGATGGAGTTCGTCGCTACTTTGCAAGTTCTGGAGCCATGCAAACTGGTTGGTTGAAAGAAGGAGACGCTTGGTATCTCTTAAGTAAAGAAGGTAAGAAATTAACCGGTGATCAAGAAGTAGATGGTGAAAAATACTACTTGAATGAAGAAGGAATCATGCAAACCGGCTGGAAATGGATTGACGGAAAATATCGTTATTATGCTAAGAGCGGAGCCTTAAAAAAAGGTTGGCTAAAAGATGGGAATAAATGGTACTACCTAAATCCTGAAAACGGAGAAATGGTCACTGGTGAAAAAGAAATCGATAAAGTAAACTACTACTTCGTTGATTCTGGAGCAATGCAAACTGGATGGAAATGGTATGATGGTGCTTATCACTATTATCAAGAGAGCGGTGCTATGCTTAAGGGATGGTACAAGGAAGCAGGTTCTTGGTATTACTTGAATCCAGAAACAGGTAAAATGGTTACCGGACAACATGAAGTTTCTGGTAAATATTATTACTTTAACGACTATGGCGCAATGCAAACTGGATGGAAATGGCATGATGGTGCTTCAGGCACAGCGTATGACGGTGAAAGACGTCTTCGATTACATTGAGAAAAACAGTGGCTACACGTTCGCTTATGACAACAATGTGCGAAGCCGTCTTAACGATGAAGTCAATGTCTCTCTAAAAGGCCGTTCCGTGGAAAGCATCGTCTCTGAACTTTGTCAGGCTGAGGGGTTGAGATATATCATCTCCGGCAAGCAGGTGCTTATTAAGACAGGTCGCAGCAGAGCTGTCAACAGTCCTGCTGTATCCCAGGACAACAGACGCACGGTGAAGGGTACCATCATTGATGCGAAGGGAGAGCCTCTCACGGGAGCTACCGTCATGGTGAAAGGCAGTACGCTGGGTACCGTGACAGACATCGATGGAAACTTCTCATTGAATGTGCCTGACAAGGCCATACTTGTTGTCAGCTATGTAGGTTTCAATCCTAAGGAGGTAACGGTGGGCAGTAAGAGCAGCATCAATATCACCATGTCGGAAGATGCCAATATGCTCAATGAGCTTGTCGTCATTGGTTATGGTCAGGTGAAAAAGAACGACCTCACAGGATCCGTCACTGCCATCAAGCCCGACGAGCTGAACAAAGGTGTGCAGAACACAGCTCAGGACGCGCTCGTAGGAAAGATAGCCGGTGTGAATGTCGTCACCAACTCCGGTGCACCGGGTACAAGCGCTACCATCTGTATCCGCAGCGGCGCTTCTCTTTCTGCCTCCAATGACCCTTTGTTTGTCATTGACGGTGTTCCTGTAGACAACTCTTCTATTGAGGGAGGCGGTAATATCATCGGTTCCATCAATCCGAATGACATCGAGACCTTTACGGTGCTGAAAGATGCATCGGCGACAGCTATCTATGGCTCACGTGCATCAAATGGCGTCATCGTCATCACAACAAAAAAGGGTACGCAAGGGGGCGTGAAGTTCAATTACAATGGCAATGTGTCGATAGGTACTGTTGCTAAGCGTCTTAACCCACTGACGGCAGACGAGTTTCGAGCTTTCGTGCCTACAGTGACGGGGGTACCCTCCAATGTGCAGATGGGCACTGCCAACACAGACTGGCAGGATGAGATCTATCGTACTGCTATAGGTACAGAGCATAATTTCTCTGCATCGGGCAATATCAGGAAGTTTGCACCTTACAGAGCCTCTGTCGGGTATACAAATCAGCAGGGTATCATCAAGACGAATCAATACAACCGTTTCACATTCGACGGAGGCATCACTCCCTCTTTCTTTGACAAGCATCTCACAGTAACGCTCAATGCCAAGGCTTC
>CALJCU010000216.1 GCA_938023885.1 uncultured Prevotella sp.
AGCAGTTGGTAGCTCGCCAGGCTCATAACCTGGAGGTCGCATGTTCGAGTCCTGCCTCCGCAACTACAAAGGACGCAAGAAGCTATTTATTAGCAACTTGCGTCCTTTCGAGTTTTCAACTCGGACAAGAATAAGACAAAACATGAATAGCGCTGGGTCCTGAGGGAAACAACGTAAAAAATGTTTTCAACGCGGGCGTTTCGTCCAATTGTAGATTTCATTCCTCCCCCCCGGGGGCATGATGGTAAAAATTCCTATATTTGGTTCTCTCAGGTTGATCCGTTGACCAAGGCCCACAAAAGACACGGAAAATGAAAAAAAGTAGCGTAACTCTTTGTGGATAAAGGAAAAAACAGTAACTTTGCACCCGCTGTCACGAGATGGCAGCATAAAATTCAAACCTTTAATTAGTTATTTAACAAAAAAAATGGCAACAAAAATCAGATTGCAGCGCGGTGGCCACAAGGGCTACGCAGTCTACAGAATTGTGATCGCTGACGTGAGAGCACCACGTGATGGTAAGTTTATCGAGAAGATTGGTACATTCAATCCCAACACCAATCCTGCTACCATAGATTTGAATTTCGACCGTGCCCTCTACTGGGTAGAGACGGGCGCGCAGCCTACAGACACTGTCCGCACCATTCTTAAGAGAGAGGGTGTGTACATGATGAAGCATCTTCGCGGTGGCGTGAAGAAAGGCGCATTCGATGAGGCTGCCTGCCAGCAGAAGTTCGACGCTTGGAAGACCACTAAGGATCAGAAGCTTACAGCTGTCAAGGACGCTCAGAGCAAGAGCCGTCAGGAGGCTGCCGCTAAGGCTCTCGATGCCGAGAAGAAGGTCAATGAGGCCGTCGCTAAGAAAGTGGCTGACAAAAAGGCTGCTGAGGCTGCCGCTAAGGCGGAGGCAGAAGCCGCTGAAGCTGCGAAGGCTGCTGAGGACAAGAACACGGAAACCCCTGCTGAAGGAGCTGCTGAGGCTCCTGCAGAGGCATAGCTCAGCCGTTGAGATTAAATTTTACAGGGCGTTGCTTTCTTATGAAGGCAACGCCTATTTTATTTTTAATATTTTTCCGTCATCAAGCCCAATTCTCATTATTTTTGTGTAAGTTTGCAATCACTATTCATATAGTCGAATTCACATAAACTATTCTATGGACAATTATATTGTTTCCGCAAGGAAATACCGCCCAATGACATTCTCTTCCGTGATTGGCCAAGATGCATTGACCACAACGCTGAAGAACGCAGTAAAGTCGGGAAAGTTAGCTCATGCTTATCTCTTCTGCGGTCCGCGTGGAGTGGGAAAAACGACCTGTGCACGTATCTTTGCCAAGGCCATCAATTGCGAGAACCCGACGCAAGACGGTGAGGCCTGTAACGAATGTGAGAGTTGCCGTGCCTTCAATGAGGGACGCTCAATGAATATCTTTGAACTTGATGCCGCCAGCAACAACTCTGTGGAGAACATCAAGTCACTCATGGAGCAGACGCTCATTCCACCTCAGACAGGCAAGTATAAGGTTTTCATCATCGACGAGGTCCACATGCTCTCACAGGCTGCTTTCAATGCCTTTCTTAAGACTTTGGAAGAGCCGCCGGCACACGTAATCTTTATTCTTGCAACGACAGAGAAGAATAAGATTCTGCCTACTATCCTTTCCCGTTGTCAGATCTATGACTTCGAGCGTATGACTGTTCCTGAGATTATCCATCATCTTGAGATGGTTGCAGGAAAGGAAGGCATTACCTATGAGGACGAAGCGCTCAATGTCATTGCAGAGAAAGCCGATGGAGGAATGCGTGATGCTCTCTCCATCTTCGATCAGGTGGCAAGTTTCTGTCAAGGACATATCACCTACGAGAAAGTATTGAGGGACCTAAACGTCTTGGATGCAGACAACTACTTCAAGATTATCGACCTTTCCCTCGGGAACAAGGCAGCAGATATCATGGTGTTACTTGACAACATCATCCAGCATGGTTTTGATGGAAGTAATGTCATCAACGGTCTTGCCTCTCATGTCCGCAATGTGATGATGGCAAAGGATGAACAGACGATTCCCCTCTTGGAAGTGAGTGAGGGTCAGCGACAGAAATATAAAAAGCAGGCCGCGAAATGTCCGCTTCCATTCCTTTATAAGGCACTAAGAATCCTCAACGAGGGTGATGTCCAGTATCGTCAGAGCAGCAACAAACGACTTTTGGTGGAGCTCACGCTTATCCGTGTGGCGCAGATCACACAGCCGGAGGATGCAGACGTGCCTGCCGGTGGGCGTAGCCCTATGCGTTTGAAATCCCTGTTTAAGAAAAATAATGTGGTGCAGCCTACACCGGCTATACAGGTGACCGGGACTGCGCGTACCATCGCCCGACAAAAAACATCGAAGGTTGCTTCCACTGACACAGAGGTAAAGACAGAACGGAAGATCAGTACCGCCGGGACAAAGCTGCAAACGGCCTCTATAGAATCCATTAAGAATGGTGTCACTTTCCATCTGAAGAACATCGGTATGACTTTCGACGACCTCAGACGGAAGCCTGAAACCAATGATTTTACAGAGGCAGTAAAGGTCGATGAAGCGGAGGCTAAGAAAATAGCAGCCAGTAAGCCTGAGGCACAATTCGCAGACGATGATCTCATCCGTGAATGGACTGCGATGTGCAACCGTATGCCACAGAGGTTTGTTGGCTTAGCAGCACGTATGAAGAATCTCGTGCCCGTTATCACAGACTATCCAAACATCGAGGTTGTAGTAGACAACAAACTCTTGCTTGACCAGATCAATGCCATCAGCCGCAACATTCGCGCTACAATGCGCATGAAGTTACATAACACGCTTATCGAGTTTACGCCGCGCCTTGCCAGACAGAATGAGAATCAGCGTGCGCTGACGAAGCTCGAAGTCTTTGATGCCTTGAGAAAAAAGAACCCTGCCATAGAAAGGTTGAGGGTAGGATTTGGGCTCGAATTGAGTTAACCTAACGTATGACCAACGCTATTACTTGCAGGAAGGGGCCTCCGTGATCACCCAGCAACTATTATCGGGCGTTAGATGAGCGGCATGCCGAGCTCTGCGCATTCCTTGCGCATGTCCTCTGGCCAGATACTTGCCTGGATCTCACCGATGTGTGCCTTCTGGAGCACCATGCAGAGACGGCTCTGACCGATACCACCACCGATGCTGAGCGGCAATTTGCCGTTGAGTAACTGCTGATGGAAGTAGAGCTTCTCACGCTCTTCCTGATGCTCAATCTGCAACTGACGCAGCAGGCTTTCTTTGTCCACACGAATACCCATAGAACTGAGCTCGAAGGAACGGCCGAGAACAGGATACCAGATAAGGATATCGCCGTTGAGGCCGGCCTTTCCATTCTCAGCAATCGTTGACCAGTCATCATAGTCCGGGGCACGTCCGTCATGCTTCTTACCATCGGAGAGCTTACCTCCGATACTCTCCACGAACACAGCACCATATTTCTCGCAGATAGCATCCTCGCGCTCGTGCGGTGTCTTATCTGGATACATATCAAGCAGATCCTGAGAGTGGATGAAATGAATCTCACGAGGAAGAAACGGCTTAAGTTGCGGAAAATTCTCACAAGCAAGAAACTCTGTACGAAGGATGGCACTGTAGATACGGCGTACCACATCTTCCAAGAAAGCAATGGTACGCTCCTCACGCGTGATAACTGCCTCCCAGTCCCATTGGTCTACATAGAGCGAATGGAGGTTATCCAACTCCTCGTCGGCACGGATAGCATTCATATCCGTATAGATGCCATAACCCGGTTCTACACCGAACTTGGCGAGGGTAAGGCGTTTCCACTTGGCCAACGAATGTACAACCTCGGCCTTGGCCTCATTCATGTCCTTAATAGGGAAAGTCACAGGACGCTCCACACCATTGAGGTCATCATTGATGCCCAATCCTTCCAGTACGAAAAGAGGAGCCGTAGCACGACTCAGACGAAGTTCTGTAGAAAGATTCTGTTGGAAGAATTCCTTGATCATCTTAATGCCATGTTCCGTCTGCCGGCGGTCCAGTAGCGTTTTGTAGCCAGTGGGCTTGATTAAATGACTCATAAATTTATTTATTTGTTATCTGTTTCTCATTTCAGTAAGCAAAGTTACACAATTATTATTAAACTGCAATCATTTTGCCGAATTATTTCTCATAATGTAACATTTATATATTAGCACGGTATGCACAATTATTCCATTAACATACAGATATTCTGCTTTAATTATCGTACCTTTGCACTGAAATAATTACATCTACAGAATTATAAGCTAATATGTGGAATCTCATTAAAGAACTGGGACGCAAGGACCATCCCCATGTCCTCGGTGCCTTAGACATCTTCAAATATATCGGTCCGGGCCTGTTAGTCACAGTAGGATTCATCGACCCTGGAAACTGGGCCGCCAACTTGGCAGCTGGCGCCAGTTACGGTTATGAATTGCTGTGGGTCGTCACACTATCTACGATTATGCTCATTTTATTACAGCATAATGTGGCACATTTAGGCATTGTACGCGGTCAATGCTTGTCGGAATGTGCCTATGAATTCTTACCGCGTTATGCATCTCGCTTTGTGCTTAGCACGGCAGGAATTGCGGCGGCAGCGACGGCCTTGGCTGAGTTTATTGGCGCCGCTATCGCCTTGAAGATGCTCTTTGGTATTCCTATCTTGATAGGCAGCATTTTGACGGCTCTTATCTGTACGGTCATGCTCATTACGAACTCCTATCGTAAATTAGAGCGAATCATTGCTGGCTTTGTGTCCCTCATCGCGTTGGCGTACCTCGTTGAGGTAAATATGGTCAATGTGGATTGGGCAGCGGCTGGTATCGGTTGGGTGGATCCTAATATTCCTAATACATCGATGCTCGTTATTTTGAGTATATTAGGGGCTGTAATTATGCCTCACAACTTGTTTTTGCACTCTGAAATCATCCAAAGTCGCCAGTTTAATACACAAGACCCAGCGATTATGAAACGGCAGTTGCGCTATGAATTCCTCGATACTTTGTTATCTATGGGGATTGGGTGGATGATTAACTCTGCCATGATTATATTGGCGGCGGCTGTCTTCTTTGCTCATGGTATTGAAGTAACAGAGCTTGAACAGGCTGAAGAGTTGTTGCGACCACTCATTGGACCCGCAGCGGGTATTATTTTTGCAATAGCATTGTTATTTGCAGGTTTTGCCTCATCTGCTACGGCAGGTATGGCGGGGGCAAGTATCTTTGCAGGAATGTTTGGCGAGTCTTACGATATGAAAGACTTCCATACGCGATTAGGCTTGGCACTAACATATGTTCCAGCATTATTGTTGATCGTGTTTATTACAGATTCCTTCCAAGCATTATTGTTCTCTCAAATGTTCTTGAGCTTGCAATTACCAATCACCATCTTCTTGCAACTTTACATGACGAGTAGCCGCAAGGTCATGGGAGAATACGCAAACCGTAAATTTACAAATATTCTCTTATGGAGCATAGGTATCATCGTTACGATCATGAATATCTACTTATTGATTGTAGGTTAAGAGCATATTCTTTGTTAGTTACCAAAAGGTTTATTATAAAATCATAATTAGAATACAGCATTAGAGTACAATATTAGAGTACAACATTAGAATACAAAATTAAAATGCAAAGGACCGCTATGGCGGTCCTTTTGTCATGTTGCTAACGTATCTATTATGTGAAAAGCGTATCTTTGAATACCCAAGAGGGGTATAAAATATGGTACAATTAAAGATAGTATAATTAAGATTAATATAATATCTGTTGGGGATATTCCTTAGCAGTGTGATATATGGAAAACTAGGAGGCCCTAATGGCAAAGGAAATCAAAGTGCAAGAGACAATACAATCTGATTTTAGTGTTGTGGTTAACGACATTGCTGAAGAGTTATTGACGCGCCTCAATATGGATGAGGATGGTTCTGTTATCGATATGTTCCAAACAGGCTCTTTTGATCCTTGGCAGTTATTCGTATTTTTTGGCGCTTTAGAAAAAGCTCTTATTGAGTTCAGAACGGATAAACGCAAGAAAACGGTTATCGTTCATGCACAACCTGAGGCTCTTATCGGCATAGGCCGCGTAGTGACACCTGTATCTACTATGCTTGAGCATGTATTGATGTCCCGTTTGAACGACATGAGCGAAGGCCGCTTGGAAACAGGCATGCTTACAGTATCTGCTGAAAGTATCGATTATGAAGGTGTAAACCTTAAAGGGCGTCACGTGGTTATCGTATGCGACCTTGTAGATGAAGATTCTAATTATCTCAAAGAATGCATTAAATTATGTAAAGAATTGAAAGCAAGCCACGTAGTGGCAGTGCCTCTCATGTTGTGGAACCCAGAATTGATCGATAATTTGACAGAGGAATCTATTAAGGCGGAATTATCTCATGAAAATCGTCCTCTCTCCTAGTAAGACAAAAACGATTGCCGATGTTGCTAGCAATGATGAGGCAGTACATCATGCAGTCCGAGATAGCCAATTTCAGCCGAACATCACGAAAAAAATTATAACTCATGTACAATCTCTTGATGTAGCAGCTCTTGGAAAGGCGCTAAAGCTAAAGGCTGATAAGGCACAGGCTGTCTTTGATTTTTATCAGGACTTTGAGGTTCATCCCGTAGGTCGCGCCTGTGAAAGTTACGATGGCATTGCTTTCAAATATTTGGACTGGTCGAACTTATCTGATGGAGCCAAGACCTTTGGTGAAAGCCATCTTGTTGTGATGTCCGCGTTGTACGGTGTGGTTGAACCTAATATGGGTGTGCGCGATTATCGACTCGATATGGTCGATAAGGTGGGTGTTAATCTATACGACACTTGGCGTGAAGCGGTGGATGCATACTTTCACAAGGAAGATTGGATCCTAAACCTAGCATCTAAAGAATATGCAAAAATGGTGAACCATCCAAAGGTGGTAACCATTGAATTTTGGGAATTACGGGGCGACACGTTTAAGCAGATGAGTACGTCCTCCAAAATGAGTCGAGGTGTGATGGCTCACGAATGTTTAACACGACAAGTGAAACATGTGCGGGACTTGCCGCACGAAATCAATGGATTTACCTGTGTCACTGACATTGAATCCATTACCATACCAAGCGAATCGATGACGATTCGTTATGAAAGGAAGTGATTGTTTGCAAGTGCAAGATATTCTCGCAAAAGACCTCGTTGGCGATGAATGGCTGACAGAGGATGAGTTAAGATTTCTCATGTCTGTAACTGATGAAGAACAGTTGCAGTTAATCTATAAAAA
>CALJCU010000217.1 GCA_938023885.1 uncultured Prevotella sp.
GTAAGCGTTGTCTTCTCATAATCCTGTGCAAACTTCTCGGCATTGACACCATCCTTGAACACGTTAGCAGTCTTCCCTGCGACCTTCAAAGGAGAAAGATTGAGGGTCAGGTCACGCGGGGTCCAATTGGTCAGCGCGCCTACATACCATTTAGAACCTTTGCGGCGAGCGACGGCAACATACTCACCGACTTCGCTTTCCAATGGCACCGTCTCGTCCCAGACAGTAGGGATACCCGCAATAAAATCGGTACATTCCGGCTCTGCATCATAGTGTGTAGGACTATCGCAAAGCATATTCAAAGGAGAGAAGAATATGACATACTCAGCCAACTGATGGCAGCGTGTGCCCTGACTCATCGGCTCAGAGTCGGAAGGATGAAACGTATTACGCGTACCATTAAGCATGGCTCCCTGCGTGTAATCCATCGGGCCGGCAAAGTTGCGGGCAAAAGGCACCGTGACATCATATTGCACCTGGTCATATTGTTTGATCGTTGACCATTTATTCTGTTCCTGACCATCAACACCCTCGAAGTTAATGACGTTCGGCCATGTCCTTGTAAGGCCGGTCGGCGGGCAGATGCCATGGAAGTCAAGCACTTGTTTGTATTTGGCACAAGTCTCTGCAGCTTTGTAGAGAAAGTTCATCACGTCAGCATCGTTGCGGTTGATGAAGTCGACCTTATAGCCTTTCACGCCCATAGCCGAATAAGTCTTGCACACGCGCTCCATATCACGGTCGAAAGCTTTGTAGCCAGCCCACAGGATGATATCCACACCTTTTTGTTTGCCGTAACCAACAATAGCCTTAAGATCTATTTCCGGAACAACTTGAAAGAGATCTGCTTTCTTGTTCACAGCCCAGCCTTCATCGAGGATGACATATTCGATGCCGTGTTTGGCGGCGAAGTCAATATAGTATTTATAGGTCTCTGTATTGATACCAGCCTTGAAAGGAACTTTATACAGGCCCCAATCGTTCCACCAGTCCCATGCCACTTTACCCGGCTTCACCCACGAGACATCGGCAAGACGTGACGGAGAGGCAAGCCGGAACACCATGTCATTGTTGAGGATATCCTTGTCATCAGCAGACACACTGATGATGCGCCATGGGAACTGCTGCGCAGGCTTGGCCACAGTGATATAATTCTCTGTTTCTGTAACGAGTTGTTCAAGCTCATTGTGACCGCCTTGTTTCACTGTCTTAGGATAAGGTGCAAAAGTGGCTTTCAAGGCGTTGGTACCACTGCTTTTCTGCACGAACATACCCGGATAGTTTTCAACGCTACTCTCTGCCACAACGACCTTCACACCGTTGTCAGCCTTGACGATATAAGGGAGGAAGATGAGCTGTCCGTCTCTCAATCCCGACAAGCGCGTTGGGGTATAGGTATTCTCAAACGAGTTGTCAAACTGCTTCGTGATATCTCCATTCTTGCGGACGTATGGCACAAGCGACTCGTAGTCGGAAGCATAGTTCATGTCTGCCTGCTCATTGATGACATTCAATGCCTTCTTAGATCCGGAGACAAAACGATAAGCCACGCCCTCGTCGTAAGCACGGAACTCAAGAGAGAAGCCCTTGAACAAAAGCACCAGCGCATTGCACTGATCCTTGACAACTGCTTTCTTGTAGTTCTGAGCTTTGATGGTAGTGTTTCTTACACCAGTAATAGCTCTTGTAAGCTTAGAGCCAACACCCCATGTCTCCCCTTTCCCTACCGTCATGGAGATTTGGGAAGGAGCAAGCAGTTGCTGACCATTGTAGTTCACTTCGTAGGTAATCGTCTTACCTACATTGACCATTGCCTTGAGTCTGCCGTCAGGCGAGGCAACGATGAAATCCTTAGCGACGGCACCCATGCATAGCATAAGAAGAAGTGCAGCAAGGAAAAGTAATCGTTTCATAATCTATAATAATTTACTTATGTTACTTATGGTTCATCATTATATTAAAACGTATCAAGAAGAATATTGTTGTCTTATAATAATAATAATTTTACTTTGATGCTAGGGCGTCAAGTTTATGTTCATTATACTATATACTATCCAATTTTTCGGGTGAGATCTTTTCTCTCCTGAGTCGGATTCCCATATAAATTGAAACCGGCCCATTCGTCCAAATCTTTATAGTGGACATTCTCCATGGCTGCAATAAAATCAAATGACTCTCTTCGCTTTTCCGAGATGAAGCTTATTGCCAATGGTAAGACCAGCGCATGCTTGGTCACTCCGCAGAGTTTATCTGGAGACCTCATCGCCTTGAAGACCCCGAAACAAGATTCTATAATATCTGATGAGATAATGTGTACATCCGTTTCCGATTGAAGCAGTCTGCATTCCTCTTGAAGATATACAAACATGTCAATGCCGACATTCCTCATCCTTTTAGTGCCGTCCTTTGGGGTGATTAGGTCTACGGTTATCCGCCAAATGAGGAACCTTGCCAACTCTTTGCTCAGTCCGTCATTCTTGCATCTCATTTCAACATATTCCATGCATTTTCGGATGCTGTTTAGCTCTTCTATAAGGTCTTTATTATCCAGCATAAAGCGTGCAGCTTCCTTCTGCTCATCCGTGAGCCGGTCATATCCCCCGAGAAGTTTGTGCGCCCACTTCACCCAAATGAATGTATTCATGAATCCGGCTATTGCCCGTTGTTTGGGAGGCAGTACTATTGCCTTGTCCGTTAACTGGTAAGTGAGACGTTTTTTCTCCATAGCTGTTGTAAATTCCTTGAAATCAGCGGAGGCCGAGAAATACTTATTTAAGATAGTGCCAAAAGTGTGACTGATATCTCTGTGATGCGGTATCCCTGCATCCCGGCAGGCGTTACATAGATTGTATCCGTTGTCAGAAATTGAATACAATGGTTTCCTGCCTATGCTTTTCGATGTCTTTTCCATCTCGGCTTTCACACTATCCCCTGTCCACGACGGACTGACACTCATTCCGACGATGTCCACGTCAGAGTGGGATAATGGCTTTCCTGTCCTATCAGCCGGAACGGCTAATTGAAGCAGCAACTTTTGCTTGCCCACAGAAATACTCTCATCCGTGATGGTGATGTATTCTTGGTCTATGAATTGATCCTTGACTTTTGTATGCATATCCAGCCCTGCCTTCTCGCACCAATCTTCTATGACTTGATTGCATGGAATGCTGTCAAACAGTTCTCCCTTAAAGCACTCGTTGAGGATCTCCAGTATTATAACTATAGATCGTGAGCCACAGATTGGCAAGCGAGATCTCAGAAGAACCGCAAGTTTAATCACGAGTTCGTTATACTTGTATCCCCAAGCAGTTCGGAAAGTAATCTGCTTTGTTCCTCTGTCAGTCTTATTGTCCTCTCTTTTTTTTATTCTTCTCCGACTTAAGGCTTCTTAGCTCAGATCTGGTCGATTTCAATTCCTCCTTCTTCTTCGCTAAGTCGTAATTAGCCTTGTCAAGCTCGCGTTTCAGTTTGGCGATCTCTTTATCTTTTCCGCTTTTTCTTACAGTCATATCTTTACAGTTGTATATCTTATTTACACTGTAAAGGTACTGATTCCCAATGAAATAAGCGAGAATATAAAGTTAATATATATTTGCTTATTGGTAATATATTATAATGCATAAAGAGCTATAAATTAGACCCTTAAAGTGGCTACAAAGTTATACACAAACTTGACACTCTAGTTACAAGAATACTGGCACCAAATCTATCCATCAGAGGGTAGGGCGCTAAAAGAAATTCCATCTGGCGCAAGGATCATTCCGCTGAATGACACTTTTTGATCTACTATTCACAACAATCCTCGACTTGCTATTGAAGCAAGCCGGGGATTGTTCGTATTATGAAACTATTTTCTTTAATAATTCGGATTCTGAGTCAACATTCCATTGCTCTTATCGATTTCTCCTTGAGGGATGGGAAGAAGATAGTCGCGGTTATCATTGAACTTAGCACCTTTCTCCACACCATACTTTGTAGCATATGCACGCATAACGCTCCCGAATCTCTTCTGCCTCATTAAATCATCTCTACGCCAACCTTCCATGGCCAACTCGACTCGACGCTCATGCCAGATGATCTCTCTGAGCTCATCTTTATTGGTTGTTGTTATATCAGGCAGAGTCTTAGCTGTGACTACTGGCACATATGTCTGCTTGTCTTTCCGAGGATCCATTGGATTGGTATTCCGTGCACGCTGACGAATCATGTTTAGATATGTCAAGGCTTCACTTGATTTCCCGTTCTCATTGAGTGCCTCTGCATATAATAGGATGAGATCTGAATAACGGATAATCCTAATATTGTATGGAATCATCCAGCAATCATATCCTTCCTTCTCTTTTTGTGGTACAGTCATCTTGTAATCTTGATAGCCTGTAGCTGACTGACTATTGTCTTGGTCATAAGCATCACCGATATAGTGATCACCAGTCTGGGTAAAGACGTATGTCTGGCGGGGATCATCTGAATCGAATGCGTCATGCAGGTCTTTCGTAGGAACATGGAATCCATATCCTTGATACTGGGCATCTGTGCGGCTGGTAAAATAATGAGAGACATTCGTACCTGTGGCAAGGCTACGATTGCTCGGATCCATTTTGTTAGGTATCTCGAAGACAGACTCACTGCTATTTTCGTAGGCTTGTGTCCAGTTGAGACCATAATCCGGCAATAATGCATAATCCTTGTCCACGTTGATGATCTCGTTCAGAACCTTTTCAGCGTTTACATAATCCTGGCGGAACATATAGGATTTTGCAAGCATAGCCTTTGCAAAACCACTGGTAGCATGGTATTGCTCGTCTTTGCTGTATTCGCTCTTAGCAGGCAGAGCTTCTGCGTCAGTGCAGTCCTTGATAATCTGCTCCCATACTTCATCTGCCGTTGCACGGGGTGTTGCCAAAATCTGACTTGGTGTCATAGGCTCAGTGACCAAAGGGACTCCACCAAAAGTCGTTACGAGTTCATAATACCCAAATGCTCGTAAAGCCTTTGCCTCATTGGCATATCGAGCAAGAATCTTCTCATCACCCTTGGCTGTTGGGGCATGATAGATGACTTCGTTGCATCTATTAATAAGACGATAGAGAATCTCCCACCGTCTTCCGACTTCACCATTCGTCGTATTGGTTGTAAAGTTGGCAAGTTCCTGCACTTCTGCACGGTCACCATCACTGCCACCTCCCTTGAGAGCATCATCTGTAGTACAGTCCCCGACAAAATAGAAGTTGAGGGCATACTCGTTCCAAGTGGTACGTAACTGGAGATATGCACCAGTAAGGGCATCGAGAATCTCTGCCTGAGATTGATAGAAATTCTCACTGGTCGTCTGACCGTATGTCGGCTCATCAAGATCACAACTTGAGAGCGTAAGTCCAGCTACAAAAGTAGCTAATATTAATATGTATTTTTTCATAACAGTTTTCTCCTAATAATTTAGAAAGTTAGATTCACGCCAAACATAAAGGTCCTTGATGACGGATACCGAACAGCATCATAGCCAAGATTAAGTGCGTCAGTTGTGCCGAGGTCAGGATCCAATCCACTATATCCAGTTATTGTGAAGAGGTTCTGAGCAGAGAAGTAGAGACGGGCTGTTTTCACATAACGTAGTTTAGACATGACATACTCTGGTAGAGTATAGCCTATCTGTAAATTCTGCAGACGCAGATATGATCCATCCTCAACAAGGAAAGAAGATACTCGCCAGTTATTGTTGTCATTATTTGTTGTGATTCGTGGCCATTCTGCATTAGTATCACCTTCTTTCTGCCAAGCCTTAGTAAGAGCATTCTTAAGTGCATTCTGCGTACCAGGAATTGACAGTGTTCCTTTGTCAACATTGTATATGTCGTTACCCAGTGTCCCCTGGAAAGCCGCACTAAAGTCAAATCCCTTCCACTCGAAGCCCAGATTAAAACCATAGATCAGATCAGGGTTCGGGTCTCCAATGAACGTACGGTCTTCATCATCATTAAGGACGCCTTTCCCATCTCCAAGTTTTGCGAACTTAAAATCTCCAGGATGTGCGTTGGGCTGGATTTTGACTCCGTCTGCATCAACATAGTTGTCAATTTCTTCCTGATTTTGGAAAATGCCTATCTGCTTGTAGCCCCAGAAACGGCCCATTGGGCCACCTACATAAGTACGGCTAACTGCTCCTGACAAGTAATCCTGTGTCAGTCTTGTAACTTTTGTCTTATAAGTAGACAAGTTCAGACCTGCGTGATAGTTGAAGTCACCAACATGGTTCCTATAATTGGCTACGAACTCAAAACCATTATTCTTTACATCACCTGCATTGACATAAGGGCTATTGGGATATCCGCCAAATGATGGTATTGGATTCTGCAACAGCATATCCTTTGTCTTCTTGATGTAATAATCAAAGCTCATGTCAAGGGTATTGTGGAACAATGTCATGTCAAGACCTATGTTAGTCTGTTCTGAGGTCTCCCACTTAATATCTTCATTTCCTTGGTAGGAAGGTATATAACCAGTGGTGAATCCGTTTCCGTACCACCATTTCTTTTCTGCATCTGTAGCAATCAACGTCAGAGGAGCCTGCGCATCAATACGCTGATTTCCATTCTGACCCCATCCAGCACGCAATTTAAGGTTGTCAATCCAAGAGCTTAGACTTGACTCCTGGAAGAACTTTTCAGAGCTAATGCGCCAGCCAAGGGAGAAAGATGGGAAATATCCCCAGCGATTATGCTTTGCAAAACGAGAGGAGCCATCAGCACGGAAGTTGACCGTAGCCAGATACTTGTCTGCATACGAATAGTTGATACGTCCAAGATATGACATCATAGAAGTTTGGGTTCTCCCGCCTGATACTTGATCACCAAGTGTTTGTGAATTGAGTATTCTATAAGCTTCGTCATTACCCAAAGCCGTATGCTTATATGCATTCACATTCTCACTATTGTTTTTCTCGTATGTGATAGCAGCCATAACATCAAGATGATGCTTGCCAAAGTCATGCGTGTAGTTCAGTCTGTTCTCAACAAGATAATTCTTTGTCCATGAAGAATTTTCCGTATATTGAGTGTATGTATTTGATTTGCTCTGCATATTGGCCAGATTGTCCTCAGAGAACGTCGCACTATAGATAGGCGTAAACGATTTGTAGACATCGTTATATCTCTCGAAAGAGAACTGCACGCGGTAATGGAGATCTTTGGTGAAATTGACCTGAGCAAATACATTGCCAAACATGTTGAGTATCTCATGCTTGGAGTCAATGAGCCTCAGACGCGATACAGGGTTCGGATCATACGACCATTCCGTAGGAGCA
>CALJCU010000218.1 GCA_938023885.1 uncultured Prevotella sp.
TTTATGCCGTCCGCCTTTTGCCATATCCTCCAACGTCTGATAGTCGGCAGTGGCAGCGATACGCAAGGCCTGGACTGCGTAGACGAGCGTCGGGATGCCGCTCATGAAGTCATCGGTGAGATAGGTGTTGCGGAAATGGAGCACGTCGGTGGCCGGGGCGGTCAGGCTGACGAGCTGGCCACGACGCAGGAAGGTAATCGTGTAGGTGTCGGCCATCTGATTGTACGAGCCGCTCTGGCAGAGATAGAAGCCTTGGATCGTACCGCTGAAATCACGGTCAACATACACGTAGGCGTTACCGTAATAGATTTTGCGGAACTCTATTTGCTCCAGCATCGTCGACGCGCTCATCTGGTCGTTGGGTCGCACCTGCAAGAGATAGTTGAGCAGCCGGTCGGTGCCGTAGCGGCTCTCGACGAAATTGCCGCCGACCTTGTTGAGCCGCTGATATTGCACGACCATCTGCCCCATGGTGTGCATGATGACCTCCACGCCACGGTACCATGCCGGGACGAGCAGCGAGTTGCGCCCGTAGACGGGTTGGATGTTGCTGTGCCAGTCGGCAGCCGTCCCAACGTCGGGCTTCTCCTTGGTAGAGCTGGGCACGCCCGGCACACTTTCACGCCGACGCACCAACCTTCTGAAAAGTGAAAAGGTGTTGTCCATGTTTGTTAATGTTTTCTATCTTGCAGGGGAATCTTACGAGGGGGTTAACCAAAGGGCAAAAAAAACGGGCGACCTTCACAGGCCACCCGCAACTATGAAAATATGTTGATTATATCCGACTTTCGTCGCAACAAGCGGGAGAAAGGCTGTAGGAGGTTAACCAAAAAGTTAAAATCAAGAAAGTTGTTGGAACATATCAATAAAGTTGTTATCTTTGCAACATGAATAACAACTAAATAACACAAATCGTTAAAAGAATATAATTAAAACCCGGAAGGAGAACAATGTGAAGGTAAATTCATTAGCTTTGCAGCATTCAATATTTCACAAGTGGGCGAGACGATGAAGCTCTTCCACGAATCGGGAGGGCATTTTTTATGTCCGTCTATCTTATTAGAAAGTACGCGAGTACGCTATAAAAAGCGTGTCGCCCCTTGGCTTCGTAGAAATGCGTAGTCGTCCTTTC
>CALJCU010000219.1 GCA_938023885.1 uncultured Prevotella sp.
GTCAGGGATATCAAGGACTTTTGATCCCAACTCGCCGATCATCGTTATGCGGAAACTTTTCAGACGGCAAATTACAACAGGCTTCTCTTTGTCGGAGAGGTAGGGCTTGAGCATTTTGGTGATAGTGTCTTCTACCTCTGGTCTTGTCAGTCCGCCGACGTGTATTCGGCCAAGTACGGGAAAATTAATGGTCCCGTCGTTATTGACGAGATAGCCTGTAACATTATTGTTATAGGTGTTAAACGAAGTCCCTGCCGTAAAGAGATTGAATGGTTCGGCTACTTCAGGATTGGAGGTCTTGACAATGATGGTCAGTTCATCGCTAGGCATAATCTTTGTCTCCGGAAGGCCCTTGGAGGAAGCAAGATTAACCGAATCGATGTTCTGGAAATAAGTGAAATTGCGCATGCTTTGGCAACTCCCAACAAAAAAGAGAATTGCAAACAAAACCATTGAAAGGAGGATTTTTTTCATTTTCTAAGTTATCGAATGCTTTGCTTGTGCAAAGTTAAGACTTATTTTTCGAAGTATAAAGGATTAGAGAGAATTTATTATTGGAAATGTAATGGATGGTAAAGAAAAATATGTAATTTTGCAGTGATAAATTTATACACATACAGTTTTTATTCAATCACAGTTGAAATAGATGGGAGAAGAGCACCGGTTGGAGACCTGGAAGAAGTATATGGCTTTTTTGGAAACGAATAAGCATCAGGGATAAAAATTAAGGATCAGGCAATGAATAGGGTATTACTGATATACACAGGTGGCACCATTGGAATGGGGCAGAACCCTAAGACGGGTGTGTTGGAGCCGCTCGACTTCAATCATCTTGAAGACTCCATGCCGGAGTTCAATCTTATCCGCAAGAATGTGGATGTGGACGTGTATCAGTTCACGCCTCCCATTGATTCCAGTGACATGGTGCCGAAAAACTGGGCACAGATCGTACGTATCATTGCGCGCAACTATGACCAGTACGACGGCTTCGTTATCCTTCATGGTACCGATACGATGGCCTATGCCGCCTCTGCTTTGTCGTTTATGTTGGAGAACCTTACGAAGCCTGTTATCCTTACAGGTTCACAACTGCCTATCGGTCAGCTCCGTACTGACGGGAAGGAGAATCTTATCACAAGTATCGAATTAGCTGCCATGAAAGATGAAGAGGGGCATGCGCGTGTGCCGGAAGTGTGTATCTATTTCAGTGGCAGACTGTTGCGTGGCAACCGTTCTACGAAAATCAATGCAGAGGGTTTTTATGCGTTCGACAGTTTCAACTATCCTCATCTGTGCGATGCGGGTGTCGACTTCACGTTTGCTGACCATCATATTCTCAAGCCTGACTTTTCAAAACGAATGATACCTCACTATGCCATGGATGAGAACGTACTGGTGTTCAGCATCTTCCCTGGCATTCAGAAACGTATCTTCAGAAATATCCTCGATTCAACTGCTTTGCGGGGTATTGTCATGCGTACTTTCGGCAGTGGTAATGCACCACATAACGACTGGCTGATGCCTCTGCTTAAACGCGCAGCGCAACGGGGTGTCACTGTCGTAAACATCAGTCAGTGTGTAGCGGGAAGTGTGGTGATGAACCGCTACGACACGGGATACCAGCTTATGGACCTTGGTGTGGTGTCAGGACATGACGGCACCGTGGAAGCGGCTATCACCAAACTCATGTTCCTGCAAGGGATGTATTCGGACGCGAATATCATCCGTGGACTGATGAACCAGTCGCTCGCAGGAGAGATTTCTTAAATTACACTTCTTCTCTTTCCAGTATTCTAAGCATTCGGTCTGCACTGCGGCCATCCCATCTGTCGGGCAGTGCACCTTCCTTCCACTTGTCTGCTGCAGCATCGGCAACTGCCTTCCCAAGTGTTTGAGCGTCTTCACCTACGAGCACGTTCGTGCCAATCTTTACGGTCTCGATATGCTCTGTATAAGAATTGAGGGTGATACAAGGCACGTGGTTGAATGTCGCTTCTTCAGCTACATTACCTGAGTCGGTGATAATTGCTTTTGCATTTGCCGTAAGCCATGAGAAAGCGAGGTAGGGCAGAGGATCGACGATGTGGAACGTCTTCTTATCAGCTTTGCTCAGAAACGCTTCAACAGCCTCGGAGGCCAGGCCCCGTAGAGGTGCGATGACAGGCGTGTCTCCGGCATTGCCGATGATAGCCTTCACCATGCGTTGAAGATTCTCTTTGTTGGCAATGAGCACTTTCCTGTTCAATGTGAATACGAAATAGCCGTTACTTTTCAGTCTTAACTTATCGATGACGGCAGGCTTCTGCAACTTGTCATGGATGAACCGTAGGTTGTCCATGAGGATGTTTCCCACCATGTAAACCTTGGAGAGTTCTGCACCCTCGCGGTTGGCGATGGAGTTGTTGCTTGCTCCCGCAGTGAAGAGAATATCCGAAAGGCCGTCAATGACAAGCCGGTTTACTTCCTTCGGCATGTTGATGTCGAACGAGCGTGTCCCTGCTGCGATGTGAGCGAGCCTGATGCCATGCTTCTTCGTCACGATAGCCACAGCCATGGTAGAGGCGAGGTCATCGACAACGATAACTGTATCTGTGGGATGCTGCTGAAGATAAACCTCAAATTTCTGCATCACTTGCCCCGTTATCTCACTGAGGTTCGTGGCTGTTACACCGAGGAAAGTGTTAGGATGGGGTATCTCCAAATCGGCATAGAGCGTCTTGTCGAGTGTGGGATCACTCTCTGCACCCGTATAGACAAGTTGCATATCCACAGTCTTTGAGGTGTTGCCCTCCGCCTGACGGTTTTTGACGGCTCTGATGAGTGGTGCCACCTTAATGAGGTTTGGGCGTGCGCCGCATACAATGCATAAGTTCATTTCTTCTGTTTATTATTTGAGGACTATTCTATTTGAACAGCTCTTTTATTCCTCCTAAACTTCCCATGAGGCTGCTGGCTTCGTAAGGCAGGAAGACGGTCTTTGACTTGTCACCCGAAGCAACTTGCTGAAGCATCTGGATGTAGTTTTTCGCAAGCAGGTAGTTGGCGGGATTCGTCGACTGTCCGACAGCTTGTGTAATTTTCTCGATGGCTGCCGCCTCAGCCTCGGCCTTACGGATACGTGCCGTAGCCTCACCCTCAGCCTTGAGAATAGCCTGCTGCTTATTGGCCTCTGCGCGGTTGATGGTTGCTGCTTTCTCGCCTTCCGACTGAAGGATCTGTGCCTGCTTCTGACCTTCCGAGGTGAGGATGGTGGCACGTTTGTCCCGCTCTGCCTGCATCTGTTTCTCCATGGCCTGGAGCACACTCTGTGGAGGAATGATATCCTGCAGCTCCACGCGGTTTACCTTGATACCCCATTTGTTGGTGGCGTCGTCAAGCACGCCGCGAAGCTTCGTGTTGATAACATCTCGAGATGTCAGCGTCTGGTCGAGCTCCATCTCGCCGATGATGTTGCGGAGCGTTGTCTGCGTGAGCTTCTCAATGGCATTAGGGAGGTTGTTGATCTCGTAGACCGCTTTGAATGGATCTACAATCTGAAAATAGAGCAGGGCGTTGATCTGCATCTGGATGTTATCTTTCGTGATAACATTCTGCTTGTCAAAGTCATACACTTGCTCTCTGAGGTCGATATGGTTACTGTAAGTGTAGCGTCCCCGCTGATAAGTCACGATGACCTTTGCCCGGTCGATGAATGGGATAATAACATTGATGCCTGGCTTGAGAGTGGCATGATATTTACCGAGGCGCTCAATGATGCGGGTCTCACTTTGTGGGATGATGACGATGGCCATCTTGGCAAAGATAAGCACGAAGACGACCAGCCCGATAAGAACATAGAATCCGATCATGGGTTTATGAATTTGGGGTCAATGATAAAATTACTTTTTGGTAACGGTGACGATGATGCTGTCCCGCTTCGTGATGACTACTTTCTCACCCTTAGTGAGAATCTCACCATTGCCTGTCACGGCCCGCCATTCGTCACCGTCCACTTTCACGTATCCGGCTTTCTCCGGTGTGATGGATTCTATGACAGTACCGGTACGACCGATAAGTGCATCAGCGTTGCTCACGCGGTCTCCACGTGTGTGGACGAATTTCATGATAAAAGGTCGGACACAGAACACGCATACTGCCGAGGCTGCCACAAACGCCACCACCTGCGCCCAGAAGGGAGTAGGGAACAGGGAGGTAATGGTAGAACAAGCGGCGCCTATGGCAAAGCACATAAGGTAGAATGTGCCTGACGACACTTCCAAGATAAGAGCCAGAACGCACACAAGCGCCCATACCAGCCACAGGTTTGAGGAGAGATAGTCTATCATAAAGCTGCTTGGGATTATTCGTGAGTGGATCTTGTTGTTGCCCTTATCTTCTACGTCTCGTAGTGGTCCTTTTCGTACTCCTGCGGGTTATAGTCTTGGCTGTTGTGTTCTGCCTGGCATATCCTGAAGCCTCATAGTATTTCATAGCCTCTGGTATCTCTCTCTCTATGGCTGCGATACGCTTGGCATCTGATGGGTGGTCAGAAAGAAAATCGCTCTGGTTGCCACTGTTGCTGCTTGCAGCCATACGCTGCCAGAATGAGACAGCTGTCTCAGGGTTGTAACCAGCCATGGCAGCGAAGATCAGGCCCATGTGGTCTGCTTCGCTCTCATCGTCGCGGCTGTATTTGAGGTTGGCTAAGTTGAAACCTTGCTGGGCAATAGTGGCTGCAACATTGGCCGCATCACTGCCTACGACCTGACCGAGAACAGCACCGCCAATCTGTGTGCCGTACTGCTGACGAATTTTCTTTGATATCTGCTCAGCAGAGTGCTTGGCTACAGCGTGGGCAATCTCATGGCCGAGGACGATGGCGAGGGATGCCTCGTTCTGTGTGACAGGCAGCAGACCCTCATAGACAACGATCTTACCGCCAGGCATGCAGAAAGCGTTGGCCTCACTACCCTGTACGAGGTTGAACTCCCACGAGAAGTTCCGAATCTCAGAAGAAAGGCCGTTGTTCCTCAGATAAGTCTCCACGGCATTGGCGAGGCGTGTGCCTACGCGCTTTACCATGGCTGTATTAGCTGCGTTTGTAGAAAGCTTCGCAGTCTTCATGAACTCTGAATATTGCTGGTTACTCAGGCTGAGCACTTCGGCGTCAGAAACAAGCAGATTGTGCTTGCGGCCTGTGATAGGTACTGTTGAAGTTGTGCCGCATGCTGCAAAAAGCAAGGTGGCAATGAGCGACATGAGAATAAACTTGAAACGTTTCATTTCCTTGAATCTTTATATTACTTGTTTATTTTGCAAACTTACATAGAATTTTCCAATTATACACTGGTTGGATAAAGAAATCTGTTTTTTCTTTAGAGGAAACGATCGCATAACGATTGCATACAATTCTACAAACTTTACAGTTCAACCATTAAATGTAT
>CALJCU010000220.1 GCA_938023885.1 uncultured Prevotella sp.
CCATAGAAGCCTTTCCTGTACATAGAATGAATAGTCTCTCCGTTGATTCGGAAAAGGCAAAGAGAAAGAATGAGCTGAACTGCAGATATGCCATCATGTTTCTCCAATGACAAACGGCATAGCAGATGGCCAAGCCAAAATTTGGAGAATAGGTTGAGAATATCAGTGCTCATCTTACTTTTAACACTCAAGAGTTTGGAGATCTCACTGAAATTACTTAATTTTGTATCCATAACAGTTCCTCTTTAATTTATTGGTAATCAATGTAATCGGACACTACAAAGTTACTAAAAATTATCGAGAAACTGTTATTTCATACCACTTTATATGGGGTGGGAAACTTTAGTTATCTTCTATCTCGAACGAACACTTTCTACCATAATACTTACAGACCATAGCCATGCAGGCAATCCCACACTGCATGGCGTCATGTTGCCTATAAAAATAAAAGGACATTTATTTTGCGGTGTTGTATTTAGTAAGACCGGAATCGTTGTCTGTATTATTAATTTTCTTGTCCATGTGCTGCCGTGAATTGCCTTTCCTCAAAGAATAGACAAAAGTCAGTGCCACAAGATTCTTGAAATTACCCCATCGGGTTTTTTCCACGAAATGAAATGAAGGAGTGTCCGCATAAATCTTGGAAGGATCGGAACTGTAAATGACCGTGGCACCCACGGTGATTGCACCTAATTTATAAGTAAGAGATGCATTCGCGTTATACCCAAGCCTCTCAAAGATATCACCCTCAACAATGGTCATCGATAGATTGTGGTTGGTAATGAATTGCCACTTGCCTGCCACCACCTGACAAGAGATTCCGACATTGTTCAGATTGTGGTTGATACGCTGATTGGGCGTATTGTATTTGGAAAACATATAGTTATAGTAAGGCTGCAAGGTAAGCCAGGAGAAGGGCCTACAACTTAGAACAAGCGATGCGTCATACTCGTTGACATGGCGGATGCCCACGGTCCGGTTCACGAAGTTCGAACCGTCAGCGGAAACAACTGTCATATTCTTGCTGGGATAGTAGGCGTGGCTGACGGAAGGTTTGACAAACCAGATATTGTTGGCCGACGCATACTGGAAGCTAAGTTCGGTGCTGTAGAAATGGTAGGGCTTCAGACTGCTGTTGCCTTGTAGATAGAATCGTTCATCCACGACGGTACGACTATCTGTGAGCTGACCGACGTTAGGAACCGCAGATGCTATGGACGAGGTCAGGCGTAGCGAACTGTGTTTGTGCAGCTGGTAATTAAGAGAAACAGAAGGCCGCATAAGGAAGTAGTTGGCTATTGCCTTCGTCACAGTTCTATATCGGTTGTTCTCCACACCGATCCCCAGGTTGTAGGACAATGCCCCCCATTGATTGGTGTAGTCGGCGTATAGGTATTCCCTTTGCGTATTCACTGTTGACAAATTGGATGTCCCGTCTGTCTGATGCAGGTTTTTGTATTGATAGTAGGCTCCTATCTGTATATTTCCCTGCCACAGTTTGTCAGTATAAAGTGCTTCTGCTATTAGCGAGTAAGACTTGTTGTCGACGATGTTGGTAAACGTTCCCGTTCCTGAGGTGTTTGTTAGATTATTGTTCGAATTGGATTTGAAATAAGTGTTCACCACATTGACCGACAGACTGTTGCCTTTGCGGAAAGTATGTCCGAAGTAGATGTTGGCCGATATGGAGGAAAAGTCACTTTGAAGCCTTCTGTGGCTGGTATCTTTCAATGCACTCGTCCGCAAGAGCTGTTGGCTGTATTGTTGGGTAGCCGGAGACTTACGATATTCTAAAGTGACATTGAAAAGGTTGCTGTTTTGGAAACGCTGATAGAATAATTGTCCTATGTGGTAGGTACCAGTGTATTTACCCGACAGACCCTTGTAATCGTTCGTCACATCCGGATAGACATAACGGTTTTCCATGGTGTTCCGGTCAAGATGTCTGTAGTCCAGAAAATATGCTGCAGACACCTTGTTAAGCGAATCGCTATAACTGGCGGAAATCAAGTTGATACCATATCCTGTGGTGATACTGTTTTTGGTGTCGAGATATAGTGAATAGAGCCTTTTGTTGGTGCGTTTAGTCGCTACATCTAATACAGCACCTATATTCTCATGCGCAAATCTTGCGGGTGGATTGGAATAGTAGTGCATGTTCTTTATCTCGTCCGCTTTGAGCAACATCAGTTCACGTGCCGACCTTCTGATGCCATCAATCAGCACCAATACAAATTTGCCATCTGCTGTCAGCAGTTCATCGTTGTTTGTTGAAAGTCTGAATTGCGGCAGGCTCCTGATGGCCTCCAAAGCGTTGTTTCCTATCTGTCTGGCACGCCTGTCTAACAGGATGATGTCTGCGTTGCCGAAGCTTCTTAGCCCTTGGGCCGACACAGTGACCTCTGAAAGGTTCAGTATGCTTTCAGTCAGTTTGACCACTCCGACATTGCCCCTCTTGCATGTTAGCTGTTGTGGCTGATATCCTAAGCAAGAGAATTTCAATAGAAACTGTCTGTCTTCATCTACTTTCAAGCTGAAGGCTCCTTTTGAATCCGTCAGCGTGTGAGCAATGGCTACCGTGTCAGATAAGTTGGCTAATACGCAGTTAACGCCAGCTAATGGACGACCAGACTGATCAGACACCGTACCATATATCCTATTTTGTGCGTTGCTGCTTATCAACGAGACTACAAAAGCAAACCATAACGTTGTTAGAGTTCTTGCCACCATAATAAAAATTATTTAGTGTTCACTGAAAAAAGATCAAGCAGTTCTGAGGACTGCAAGATCCATTGGTATGCTTAATTCGAAATGGAGAAGATGAAGCCAAAATACGAGTTTTCTGAAAATTGTGAGACAAAGTTCCCTAAGGAACTTCATCACGTTTTTAAC
>CALJCU010000221.1 GCA_938023885.1 uncultured Prevotella sp.
CAGGGCCGGCACGAACAACAACAGGAACACAGCTGCCACAGCTGCAATCCTCGAGATACGCAGGATGCGGGCATTGTACTGTTTCGCCGAAAGCGTCTTCTGTATTCTTTCCAGCAGGACATCCGTACCGGCATAATGGGCATCGTTTATCCGTAGACTGTCACTGATGCGGACAGCTTCATCGAACTCAGCCTCCAGTTCTGGATGGCGGACGATAAAGTCATTCCAGAAATCATCCAGTTCCTGTGTCCGGAGCAGACGCCACATTATGAACTTCCTGTCCTTCAGACGGAAGAAATCCATACTGCTGTTTATCTTGTCATAGTCAGAGCTCTTCATAGGTACTTTGTCATTTTTGTCATAAGATAAAATGGAGTCGTATTTGTGGACAGCAAGTGTAAGGAAATGCCATTATTTATACTTCTTTAACCGGGATTTCTGTTACAGAAAGGGTAAGTGGCGAGATATATTCCAGTCCCATGGACTATGCCAAGTCGATGTTTAGTGGAAGAAGATGGAACTGCAGTTCCGAACAGCAATGGCAGCAAGCATGCAAGAGACAGACAAGGTTGTTTCCTGTCAGCCCCAGATGTCACCTGATACAGAGGCAATCACCAATGGTGACGGACTGAGACACCAATGGTGACGGGCACCAACTCTAACCGTGATGGAGGGCCGATTAATTAGTTTTGAAATGTTTATCTGTGGAGTGAAGATCGGTGAAAACTGAAGTTTAGAGGCTGCATCATCTCGGTATCGACGATGTCGTCTGTAGCAGTATTCTTGCTGAAGTCAACCGGTGTCGTCCGCAGGAGTCCTTTACAGACTTATGCATAACAGCTTGGGTAGTGCAATCCTTTTTCAGCGGACGGCAATAAAAAAGAGTATATTCCACCGAGGCGGAACATACTCTCCTTGTTTACCCTGAAAACTGAGATAAAAAACTGAGATAAAAATGTCAGATAGCAGTTACTGCTACACGGAGCACTTTTGTCTGTGTTACCCTGAAAAATCCTTGTTCTATAATATTTGTCTGTAAACAGTCAATAAAGTCACTTCAAATAACTAAAACTGAATGTAACCAAATAACCAAAATCTAATTTACATATTCACAATTAATAATCTTTATTTTCAACATACAGACATCTGTATTCGAGGACCTCTTACTCTGTCTTACCATTCAGTCTCTCAGCTTGAAGACAGCTGCAGAAACGCCGCCCATCCCTATGTCCAGCTTGCCTTTCTCCGGCTTGCATGAAGCTTTTCCTACGAGAGAGACGATACTCCCCTTACAGAAAGAGATGGCTGGGAGGCTCACACGGACAGAAGCACTACTTGGATTTACGGCGATGATGTAAGTCTCATCACCAGCACTGCGCTGATAAACCAGCGGATAAGGCTTGTCTACATCGCTCAGAAGCCGCCAGTCACCCGTATTGCCCAGAGCTGCTGACGACTGTCGGAGTGCCACCAGCGAGCGCACGAAGTTCAGTACCGAATGTCTGTCTTTCTCTTCTTCTGACACGGTAATCCTTCCTCCATCCGTTGCCACGGGGAAATAAAGCTGTTCTGGACGACAGGTGGAGAATCCGGCCGTGGGGCCCGGTGTCCATTGCATAGGCGTGCGATTACCCGAGCGTTCATTACTTCCTTCCTTGCTCGGCAAATCACGCTGGGAGATCATGCCGATTTCGTCACCATAATATATAAAAGGTATGCAAGGCATGGTCAGGAGGAACGTAAATGCAACTTTCAGCTGGTCGGGCGTATTGCGCGTCCCTATGTTCATACGCTGGAAATCATGATTGGCTGTCGGCAGGGCAATGTATCCCAGGCTGCGTGTCTTGGCATAAGCTTCGGAAAAGTTCTCGATGAATTCCTTTACTATGCCTTTGCCCGACTTGTCGAAGTAGCAATAGGGGTAAGAATGACGCTCGCCGAATGGAGTGTCTTTTGCAAAGAACAGAGAAGGGTATCCTGGAATTCCGAAGTGCATCATGAAGTCGATATTGAAACCATCGGGGATAGCTTCCGTCGGTCTCGACCACTCGGAGATGAGGACACACTCCGGGTAATACCTGTCTTTCCACTGCCGCATCTCCGTCCACAACTTCTTCAGTTCGCTTCCGTCATAGTCATTTTTCACCAGCGACTGTGCCATGTCTACACGGAAGCCATCAATGCCTTTATCCATCCAAAATGCCATGATATTGCGCATCTCTCTCCTTACTGCCTGTGGCCCCGGCGCATCAACGCTCTGTTCCCACGGATGATTCGGGTCAGGATGGGCATAACCGTAGTTCAATGCCGGCTGACAGGCAAAATAATTCTTCAGGTAGTATCTTGCACGGGGAGCATCCGCATCAACAAACTTACCACGTGTGCTGGAAGCTGGATTAGGATCCTGCTTGCGCAGTTCGATGTCTTTTCTGTCTTGGTCAGAAATGCTGTCGGTCCAGATATAATAATCGCTGTAACGCAGGTTGCGGTCTTTCCCCATCGATTCCCTGAACCATGCGCACTTGTCACTTGTATGCCCGGCTACAAGATCAAGACAGACCTTGATTCCCCGCTTATGCGCCTCCCGAACAAGTGTGACAACATCACTGTTCGTGCCAAAACGAGAGTCAACCTTATAAAAATCAATAACATCATATCCTCCATCAAACCAGCCCGACTCGAAGATAGGATTCAACCATAAGGCATTCACCCCTAATGATTGAATGTAATCGAGCCGCAGGATAATTCCTCTAAGATCACCGATGCCGTTTCCATCAGTATCCATGTAGGAAGAAGGATAAATCTGATAGAATACGGCTTTCTCCAACCATTTGGGACCGCAATCCCTGGCACATACGCTCAATGACAGCAGGGAAGTAAAGAGCAGTGTAATAAACTTCTTCATTTCCTTAATGGATTTTAATTACATTTTTAACAAGACTATATGATAGTTCATTTGTAGACAGTCCAAACAAATATTA
>CALJCU010000222.1 GCA_938023885.1 uncultured Prevotella sp.
ACGTACAGCCTGACCATTCTGCTTACCGGGAATCCACTTAGGCATGCTTTTGACGACACGCTGTGCTTCACGGTCCAGTGAGGGGTCTACAGAACGCACTACCTGTACATCGGTGATGCTGCCGTCACGCTCTACGACGAACGATACGACAACACGGCCCTGAACACCGTTTTCCTGTGCTACAACAGGATATTTGATGTTATTAGCCAGATAAGACATCAGAGCACTCTGACCACCTGGGAACGAAGGCATCTGTTCAACGACATCGAATACCTTATTCTCAACCTCAGGCTTTGGAGCCTCGGCCTTTACCGGCTCTGTCTCAACGCGCTGCGTAACCTTCAGGATTTCACCCTGATCAGAGTTACCCTTTACATCGAGAGCACCAATAGCCGTGTTGGTTTTCATAATCTGATCCTGCGTCTTCATCTCGTCCTCAGGCTTTACCTCGGCATCTTTCTTGATGACAGGTGCTGTGAACTTGATAGAAGATTTGACCTCTTTTACTACTTCTTTCTTTTCCTCGACCTGCACCTTGCGCTCAACCTTAGCCTCTTTCTTCTTAGGCTGGTTGAGAACGGAGAGCTCTGTGACATTCTCGTTCTTGGCATGGGCAGCTTGATAAGCATCATATCCAGCCTTGATGTAAAAGAGAACGATGCAAAGTGCGGCGAGAATTGCAATTGTAATGATGGCTTTTAAGTTTCTCTTACCCGTCTGGGTACGGAGCTTGTAGGCACCGTACTGCTTGTTTCTTCCTTCGAAGATAAGGTCACACCAGCCATTCTTTGTTAAATCAATTTGTGCCATTTTTTAACCTTTCGTTTAGCTATGTTACCTTATAACTTGACGTTGTTTTCCTTGAGAAGCTTCAAGTCGTTATCGTTCATCTTATCAATCACATACTTACCGATAGAGCATATGTTCATTTCATCCAGGGCATCGACGAGGTTCTTGTAGACAGAATGGTCGGAGGCCTTGATAATGATGGTCAGCGTGCTGATGTGTCTGCCGTTGATGTCGCCGGTTTTCAATTTGGCAAGCTCAATGTTGTAGATAGAGTCCGGCATCTTCTGTTTAGGATCCGGGTTATCATGTTTCTTGTCGAGCTCAGCTTTGGCTTTCATGACATCGAGGGTAGGCTGTGTGCCATCTTCAGTAGTGTGGTTGATGATAACAGAGCGGATGCCTTTAGCTCCCCATGTGGTCTTCTTCAGACATTTGGGATCTTCGGGCTTCACCATTCCAGCCACATAGTAGATCTGGTTATCAGCGGTGCAATAAATCGTAATGGTGTACGATTCCTTGGTCACCGTCTTATCCTGATCCGTAATGTTCTTATCGTTACTCGGCATACTCAATTCCATCGTCTGCGGCTTGGCAAGAGATGTACAAAGCATGAAGAATGTGATAAGAAGCCTCATCATGTCCACCATAGGCGTGAAGTCCACGCGGACATTCATCTTCTTCTGTTTCGATTTTCCTGCAGCCATCTTTTAATCCTCCGCTTTCTTATATTGAGTAATCAGATAGTAACGGTTCTCATTCATATCCTGAAGCTCGCTCATGACCTTTTTAATGATCTTGTAAGGAGTCCTCTCGTCAGCCTTGATAGCAATCTTGGCATCGGGGTTTGCTTCTTTCGCGGCTTTCACCCAGAGTTGGAACTCGCTCATAGCGGCATCACCGGTCTTGCCCGGCACGGAGTCGGTAGGGATACCGTAGTTTTTGAGTTCCTGGGGACGGATGTTCTTATTGAGGCTCAGGTAGGCCTGAAGCTTCTGCATAGGAACACCCCACATAGGATCGTCGAGGAAAGCCTTCTCCTGAGCGCGTGTGAGTGAGACACCGAACTGATTGGTAACGCTAGCGAGCGCAGCCTGTGTGTCGGTGGTCTTGTCCATGCTCATGAAGATCTTTCCGTCATTTCCGACGAGGACGTTAAGGACGTTGCTTTCTGGAACCTTTATCTCAGA
>CALJCU010000223.1 GCA_938023885.1 uncultured Prevotella sp.
CTGTACGAGGCTGGAACACATGCTTCCAAGGCAACTGATACTTTTTCACGCCAACCTTCCACTTATCTTGTGTCTCGTTGCAGTCGATGGAGAGAATCTCGAACTTACCCTTATACTTGTTGTAATACTCCTTCATCTTGGGAATACCACGTACACACCAGATGCACCACGTGCCCCAGAAGTCGAGCAGCACATACTTACCTTTGAAACTTGACAGTTTCAGCGGTTTGCCATTGAGATCATTGAGTGTAAAGTCGGGAGCTGCAACGCCCGCAGCCTGCTTCTTAGCGGCAGCCTGCTCAGCCTGTTCCCGCATCACAGTCTCATCGATAACACGCTGATAATAGTCGTGCATACGGCCCTTCTTCACATTGTCAGAGAGCGATGCAGCGGCTTTCTTCATAGCCTCGACATCATCGAGGCGAGGAATGAAGGCGGCGGCACCCTCAGAGTCAGGATGTCTGGCGATGAAATCGACCATAGCCTCGACAGCCTGCTTCTGCAGAGCAGGAGCTTTCTCCTCATACTCTTTCGATACCGTATCCTGCTTCTCACCGTTTGACATACGCTTCTCCAGAGAAGCCATCAGGTCGCTCAGCGGCTTCTGAGCAGCATCGTTGGCACGGTCTGCCTCGTTGTACTCCTCATAGAACTTACTGCCACTGTAGTAATAAGCAGAGTTCAGATCACCCGTCAGCACGGCCTTTTCACCTGGCACAGCGACGGCACTGAACCCGATACGCTCCTCACGGCGCAGGGAGCCTGGCGTATAAGCATAGATATCTGTAGGCTTCTCGACATTGACTGTGAAGTTGAACCGTCCGTCTTTCGTCAGCACAGTGTCACGCTTCATGCCATGTCCGGTCGGCGTCATCACGATGAGCGTGTCTTTCAGGCCTTTGAGATTACCAGAGAAGTTCACGCTCCCCTTCTCGCCTGCAGCATTGACAGAGGCAGCAAGCAACGTCAATGCAGCCATTGTAAGGATTGTCTTCTTCATAATATTATTAATTGATGGCTATTTCTTCTTGGGGAAGCGGCGTGCCCATCCCTCTTCGGAGAAATCGGGCTCTTCGTCCTTGAACTCCACGTCGCCGTCGCCACCTTTCATCAATGCGCGCCAGTCGTCCTGGTCTTTGGACCCGTCATTGCCCTTACGGCCTCCGGCATCTCTTCTGCTCCCTGTCTTTTTTATTCTTTCTTCTTTATTTTTTAGCGAAGCACCACGCTGGGCGCCCTCGGCCGCATCGTTGCACCTCACCTCGCGTCCCTTGTATCTCACGCCGTTAAGCGCACGCATCACCTTGTCCGCATCCTTCTCCGGCACCTCGATATACGAGAACTTCGACAACAGATCGATGTGCCCGATCTCCTGTTTCGGTCCATGGCCATGATGGTTTACAAACTGCATCACCTCGCCGGGATAGAACCCGTCGGTCTTACCAAGGTTGATGAAAAGACGGCGATAGCCAGCCTCGGCCTTACGAGGACCACGCTGACGGTCGCCACGCTGTCCGCCTCTGCCAAACCGGCCTTTCTCCCGCCCCTCATCACTTCTGCGCTTCGAAGAAGGTTTCTCTATCTCAGGCGCATTCTTGTAATAGTCGAGGAATTTACCGAAAGTGTTCGACACCATCTTCTTGATGATGTCTTCCTTGTCGATATATTCAAACTGGCGGTTGATGTCTGCCATGTAAGGCGCGATAAGATCTTCATCGACATCTGTCTTCATGATATCGTCCATCGACTTATAAAGTTGTTTCTTGCAAATCTCCTCCGGTGTGGGAAGTATACCTTCAACAAACTCCTTGCCGATGACTTTCTCTATCGCCCGAACCTTGAACTTCTCACGGATATGGATGATAGAGATGCTCGTGCCTTTCTTTCCCGCACGTCCTGTACGACCCGAGCGGTGGGTATAGTTCTCCACGTCGTCGGGCAGCCCATAGTTGATGACGTGCGTGAGATCGTCCACATCGAGACCGCGTGCCGCCACATCCGTTGCCACAAGCAGTTGCACGAGATGCTGGCGGAACTTCTGCATCGTGAGGTCACGCTGCTGCTGCGAGAGGTCCCCGTGGAGCGACTCCGCGTTGTAGCCGTCCTTGATGAGCTTGTCCGCCACCTCCTGCGTCTCAAGCTTCGTGCGGCAGAAGATGATGGCATAGATGCGTGGATAATAGTCGACGATACGTTTCAGCGCAAGGTATTTATCCCTGGCGTTGACAAGATAATAGATATGGTTGACGTTTTCGGCACCCTCATTGCGCGAGCCCACGACAATCTCTTTGTAATCATGCAGATAGGCAGTGGCAATCTTCTCTATCTCCTTGCTCATGGTAGCGGAGAAGAGGAGCGTGTTGCGGTCCTCCGGCACTTGCTCGAAGATGGCATTGATACTGTCGGAGAATCCCATGTTCAGCATCTCGTCGGCCTCATCAAGCACAACATTACGGATATTATCCAACTTCACCTTGCCGCGCTCAATAAGGTCGATAAGGCGGCCCGGTGTTGCCACAATGATCTGTGCACCGTGGCGCAGTTCGTTGATCTGTGTCCCGATAGACGCACCACCATACACGGGAATAATGTGCATGTGAGGGATATATTTGGCAAAAGAATTAAGGTCGTCGGCAATCTGTAGACACAGTTCACGTGTAGGACTGAGAATCAGCGCCTGTGTGTCTTTTGTTGTGGCATCCGTGCGTTGCAGCACCGGAATGCCATAAGCAGCCGTCTTGCCGGTGCCCGTCTGTGCCAAAGCAATGACGTCGTTGTGCTCTCCAAGCAAATAAGGGATAACTTCCTCCTGTACGGGCATGGGATGCTCAAACCCAAGCTCTTCAATGGCGCGGCGAATAGGTTCGCTCACACCTAACTCTTCAAATGTCTTCAA
>CALJCU010000224.1 GCA_938023885.1 uncultured Prevotella sp.
GAGGTTCACACGTCCCGGGTCACCAACAAGGATGATTTTGTCGGCAAGCTGCTCCGGTCTGAGGTGGAGATGGAAAATGGAACCGTCACTGTTGATGACAAGCTCTGAGTCAGGAAAGAAATTACTCATTATGTTTTGTTTTTATTGGTTATTAATTATAGGGTGCTGACGGCCATTGAGACCGCCCCAGCAAAGAGCCTAGTGTTATTCCGCTTTACGGATGTCCTTCTCCGTGTCGGATATTTTTTGTTGATATTGCTCCAATTGCTTCTCAGCCTTCAAGATATCGTTGGCAGTCGACTTATCACCTTTGTGGTAGGCTGTACGCATCGATTCCAACGACGAAGCCGTAGAAGCATAAGCTTTGTGCAGCTCAACAAGTTGCTTATAAAGCTGTCGGCTCCGGTTGCTCTTGAACTGTGCGGGCGAGGTGACAACTGTGTTGTCATTGATGATGAACGTCATCTGACCGCTTTGCGATACAGCCTTTGCGCTGTTCCTCTCTTTCAGCGCTTCTAGCCGTTTTAGGGCTGCCTCACGGTTGCCGAAGTGCCAAGTTTTTTTGATGCTAAGCAGAGAGGCGTAAGACATGAGCTCTTTGTTGTTGAGATCCTCGTTGTTGAAGTTCTGACGCGTCTCCGTGGGCACGAAAGTATAGATGCATACCTTGCCTTTCGGCTGGCGACGGTCCGTGACGAGCCACCCGAGCGTATCAAGATCGTCGATGGCGAGGAGATAATCGTTGGCCGTGGAGTTGAACGGCAGACCCAGGTTCTGTGGCTTATACCAGGAAGCCTTGTCAGAGTCGAAAGAACTCATGAAGATGTCTCTCTCCCCCATGCTCTCACTGCCTTCTGCGGAGAAGTAAAGAGTTACTCCGTCGGTAGTGAGAAACGGATAGTTCTGCCGCTCATAGAGCTGGTCGTTGAAGTCGGTTATCTGTAAACCTTTGCCCCAAGAGTCTCCTAGTTTGGTCTGCGTGTAAAGTGATGACTGTATCGAGTCGCCATCAGCATAGATACGGTTCAGTCCCCGTCCATTCTCGTAGAGACCCATCTGATTGGCAAAGTCGGCTCTGGCGTTCCTCACCATGATGCTCCCCGATTCTTTTGCCAGAGGGATATGTTGTAGAAAGTCGTTCTTGTCCACTACCGTGCTGTCGAAGAACATCACCTTTGCTGTAGCAGGGAGCATAGTCTTAAAGAGTTTCATGCCTTGCGAAGAAACCAGTTGGGTGTCTTTCGCTTTTATTGCCACCGGTTTCTTGCGCTGGGCAAAAGAGCCGATGGAAAGAGAGATAAATAAAATTAGAAAAAGAAATCTTCTCATTTATATTAATTTCTCATTTATATTATTATGCAAGCAATTGTTTT
>CALJCU010000225.1 GCA_938023885.1 uncultured Prevotella sp.
ATGCTGAGACGCTTTCAGCATGTTATCGTCAGGTGCTCGGCGCCCATAAACTTTTTCAGGATAAGGACGGGACATTGCTGTATTTTTCGAAGGAAGACAATTCCGGCGGTTTTATTAATACTGTCGATGTATTCTATCCTGCGGCTCCTCTCATGCTTTGCTATAACACGTCGCTTATCAAGGCTTCACTGGACGGTATCTTCAAATACTGTGATGACAGTAATCGCTGGGGATTTCCGTTTCCCTGTCACGACCTTGGAATCTATCCGCTTGCTGAGGGGCAACGCTACGCCATTACGCACCCGGGCAGTAACGGAGACTTTGGCGGTAATATGCCGATAGAAGAAGCCGGCAACATGGTATGTCTTGCTACAATGATATCGCTTATGGACAAAGACATTACATGGGCGGCTTCTCATTGGAGCGACTTGACAAAATGGACTGACTATCTCTCAGAGAACGGTCAGGATCCTGATGATCAGCTTTGTACCGATGACTTTGCAGGCCGCAGCAGACACAACACGAATCTCTCGCTCAAGGCTATTATGGGTGTGGCAGGTTATTCACTCATGGCTAAGATGAGAGGCGACGACTCCATTGCATCCGAATACATGTCCATGGCCAGGACAATGGCGGCAAAATGGCAGAATGATGCAGAGAGCAGCGATCACTGGAAACGTGTGTTTAACGGCGACAATACGTGGAGTCTTAAATATAATATGGTGTGGGATAAAGTGTGGGGAACACAACTCTTCGACTCTGCCAAGGTCGTAAGAGAACTTGATTATTATGTCAACAACCATACTAATAAATATGGCATTCCGCTTGATGACCGGCAAGACTATACTAAGAGCGACTGGGAATTATGGACAGGAACGATGGCCCCGGCGAAAGAACTCTTCTGTCAGTACAGTGATATGTTATGGAACTACGCCAATAGTACATCGTCGCGAGTACCTTTCAGTGACTGGTACTATACTACTGGTGGCAATTGGGTGAGTTTCCGCGCTCGTCCTGTAGTCGGAGGGCACTGGATGCGAGTGCTGCTTGACAAATACCAGAGCCGGAAAAGCGGGAACGGACAGGTTGCTGATTCTAAAACTATGGCAGTGGAGAATGTCAGAAGGGCTATTACTCTGTTTGACAATATGATGTCTAAGTGCTTCAACAAGACGAATCTTCATCTTGCTATGCGCTACAGTCCGTCGACTAACGCAGCGAGTGGAGAAGTGTCGATATGGGAGTATACAGCTGCCTATGAGGCAGCCTGTTCCATTCTCGAAGGCCTCGAAGCCATCAGAGACGTTGATAATCAGCTTTATGAAGCCGGTCATAGTCGTATGGTAGAGATGGTCGCTAATCTTTTTAATGGGATGCAGATGTTTAAGGGTACTTATTCATTACCGTCTTATACGGGTGTAAACCGTTGGTCGGTTTATGCCGTTAATCGTGCGGCAGATCCATCTGCGGACAATTATAAAATGAATGTTTACGATGATCAGATGTGGATCACGCGTGAAGACATGCGGGCGTACCGGCTTACTGGTGATGACCGCTACCTCACAGATGCCGTGAATTTATCTCGCTACATTCTCGATGGGTGGGATTGTACGCTCGATGCCAATGGGAATGAATATGGGGGTATTACATGGGGACCCGGCTATACAAGCAAACATGCATGCTCCAATGGACCTATTGTCTCTCCGCTTGTCTGGTTAGCAGAGAACTATAAGAACTCAATTCGAAAACTGCAATATTATGTGCTCAATAGCTCGGAGACACGTGAAAGCCGATCGGCAACCCGCTACAACTATTTCCTGTCATTTGCACGCAAGATCTATGATTTCCACAAAACACAGTTTGCCAATGCCGGCAATGGACTTTATTGGGACATGCGCGGAGGCGTAAGCGGAACCTGGAGAACCGATACTGTCGATGGTGTCGTCTATCGTCGTCATGTAGATCTTAACGGCCCCTCAGGTGAGACTTTTACTTACAATACGGGTACGATGATCTCCGGAGCTGCGGACCTTTATCGTGAAACGGGTGACAAACAGTACCTGGAAGATATGAAGGCAACAATTGATAATGCTGTTAATGGATTTACAGGTACAAAGGCGGCAGGTGTATCTGTGTTGCATCCCTATCACGATAAATACGGGAAGACGGGTATTGGCAACGCTTGGTTTAATGATGTGCTCATACGATCTTTCATTGATGCTTATGAGGCAGATTCAACCGTTAATACTATTGGAATTGACTATGCACAGAAGAATCTTGACTATGGCTACGACAATTGTCTCGTAGGCGGTTTGCTCCCTTATAATCTTATAGAGTCGACCACCGATGATATTCCTTTGCAGCAGGAAATGGCATTCATCTCGGTCTATGCACAACTTGCAAAATATCAGATGCATAAATCGGAAAAGACAACAACCGGCATTGCTGAGGTGATTAAAAAAAAGGACAGACCATCGAACCGGTCTGTTTACAATTTGAGTGGCATGATGATTTCTACGGATACTAATAATTTTCAAAACTTACCCCATGGAATCTATATCGTTGGTGGTAAGAAGGCAGTTAAACAGTAATAGGTAATGAGAACATCAAAGTTTCAGAAATTATTTGGGAAATGGCTGGCAATATTATTGTTAGCCGTGTTAATTGATGTGCCAGGTTCTATAGATGCACAGTCTGCTTGGAGGTATAGGAATCCGGTAGAGGCGAAGAACCTGGCTGATCCTTCTGTTATCTATGGCGGTGATCATTGGTTTTATGTTTATGCTACAGGTAACGGCGAACAGAACCTGCCTGTCTACAAGTCACACGACTTGGTAACGTGGCAGCTGGCCGGCGATGCCTTTACCGATGCAGGTCGTCCGTCGTTTGTTTCTGGCGGCGGTCTGTGGGCTCCGGAGATAGCCTATGTCAATGGCCAGTATGTATTATATTATGCCATGTCGACATGGGGTGGAGAATGGGCATGTGGAATAGGCGTGGCAACGTCTCCGACACCTGTCGGGCCTTTTACAGACCATGGTAAACTTTTCATTAGCTCAGAGATAGGTGTACAAAACAGTATTGATCCTTGTCATTTTACAGATGATGACGGAAAACAATACCTCATTTGGGGAAGTTTCCGCGGCATTTATGGGATTGAACTTGATGAGACGGGACTAAAAATAAAAGAAGGAGCAACGAAGTTCCAAATCGCACCGGGAAGCAATACTGTCTATAATACAGAGGCCTCGATGGTTATGAAAAAGGGGAAATACTACTATCTCTTCGGATCGTCAGGCACATGTTGTGAAGGGGCAGCAAGTACTTATCATGTGGTAGTGGCTCGTGCAACGAATATTAAGGGTCCTTATGTTAACAAGGCTGGTCGCGAAGTCATGATTTATGCGTTTGAAACTATTCTCTCAAAGAGCGACAGGATTGTTGGTCCTGGTCATAATTCTGAACTAATAGAGGATGATAATGGTGACTGGTGGATGCTGTATCATGGTTGGAATCTCAGTAATCTTGATGCGGGCAGGGAGCTTTTCCTTGACCAAGTGAAATGGGATAGTGATGGTTGGCCGTATATTGAGAACGGGCAGCCGTCGTCAAGAGCCCAGGCTCCGTATTTTTCCACTTATGTGAATACAGACATTGCCAATATTCACACTGACGACAATCTGCAAATCGTTAATCATGGAGATAATAATATCACTTTTTTATCGAAGAATAATATATTCTATTCTTGGGAGATTCTTGATCTAAATGGGAAAGTTATAAGGCAGGGCCAAGGTCAACATACCAAGAATCTTTGGCTTGGAAATCTGAAGAACGGAGTCTATATTATATCTTTGAAGAGTGCACAAGGCAATGAAGTGCAAAAATTCGTGAAGAATTAGATGGAAAGAATCAAAGACTGCTTTCGTGGCAGTCTATGATTTTGAAATTATAAATATTCGGCTATTTCCGGATATAGTCTTTAGAGACTAAATCGTAATAGAGTGACTCCAGCTCGCCGAGCGTGAGCTTCTCCACACTGTGTTCTATCGTGCGGATAAGCTCATCGCGGCGTGCGGCATTGTCACCGTCGAAGGAAGTGAATACCTTACTCATGATAAATAGTCAGTATTTGATATCTCCGGTCTTATTCCCATTCGATTGTCGAAGGCGGTTTTGAGGAGATGTCATAGCATACGCGGTTCACTCCTTTGACCTTTCGTATGATCTCGTTGGAGACATCTGCCATGAAGTCGTAAGGCAGGCGGGCCCAGTCGGCGGTCATCGCATCCATAGACGTTACGGCGCGCAGAGCCACGGGGTGCTCATAGGTACGCTCGTCGCCCATCACTCCTACTGAGCGGATGGTGGAGAGCAGTACGCTACCGGCCTGCCACACATGGTCATAGAGCGGTGTGCCGTCCGGCATCTTGTATTCGTGCATCTTCTCGATGTATATGTCATCGGCATCCTGCAGGATGCGTACTTTCTCGCGTGTGACATCGCCGAGGATACGTACGGCAAGACCCGGTCCGGGGAAAGGATGGCGTTTGATAAGACGTTCCGGCATCTTCAGTTCATAGCCCACTCGGCGTACCTCATCCTTGAACAGCCATTTCAACGGCTCACAGAGCTGAAGCTTCATGTCCTTAGGCAGGCCGCCGACATTGTGGTGGCTCTTGATCGTCATGCCCGTGATGCTCAGGCTCTCGATGCGGTCGGGGTAGATGGTACCCTGAGCGAGCCATTTAGCTTCCGTGATCTTCTTAGCCTCGGCGTTGAACACCTCTACGAAGTCGCGGCCGATAATCTTACGTTTCTTCTCGAGATCAGTGACACCCTCGAGGTCCTTGAAGAACTTCTCGCTGGCATCCACGCCGATGACGTTGAGCCCAAGCCTGTTGTAAGCATCCATAACCTTTGTAAACTCGTTCTTGCGCAGCATGCCGTGGTCGACGAAGATACAGGTAAGGTTCTTGCCGATGGCACGATGAAGCAGCGTAGCACATACGGAAGAGTCGACGCCGCCGGAGAGACCGAGGATGACGCGGTCGTTACCGATCTGCTCTCTCAGCTCCTTGACGGTGCTCTCCACGAAGGAGGCGGGGCTCCACTCCTGCTTACTGCCGCAGATGCCGACGACGAAGTTCTTCAGCAACTGTTTGCCCTGCAGCGTGTGATAGACCTCCGGATGGAACTGTACACACCACACACGGTCTTTGTCATTGGCGAAGGCAGCGTATTTGACATCTGCCGTAGAGCCGATGACGTGGTAGCCTTTCGGGATTGCGGTGATGGTGTCGCCGTGGCTCATCCACACCTGTGAGCCTCTCTTAAAACCTTTGAAGATCGGCGACTGTGTGTCGATGGTCCCGAGGTTGGCACGTCCATACTCGCGGGTACCGGTCTGCTCCACGTCGCCACCGAGCGAGTAGCTGATAAACTGGGCTCCGTAGCAGATGCCGAGAACGGGGTAGTGGCCGATGACCTGCGAGAGGTCTACCTTGAACGCCTCCTTGTCGTGGACAGAGTAGGGACTGCCGCTGAGAATGACACCGATGATGGACGGGTCATCCTTCGGGAACTTGTTGTAAGGCAGAATCTCACAGAACGTGTCCAGCTCGCGTACACGACGGCCGATGAGCTGCGTGGTCTGCGATCCGAAGTCGAGAATGATGATTTTCTGTTGCATATTATTTAATTGGATGGACTATTTTGTTCTGTTTTCTTTTAAGCTGTCTTTATATGTTTTAAGCAGGCCGTTAACACCTGTCATCCAATATCTTTATAAACTTTTCCGCCTCATGCAGTGTGTCGAGTTTGCCGACATCCATCAGATTGAGGTCGGACTTGTAATAGCCTTTGATGGGCACACGGCGACAGACGGTGAGATAAAAGTCCAAGATAGGGAACTTGTCCGGAGCACCGGCCATATAAGTGAACAGGCGTGGATAGAATAGATGGATACCACTGAAAGCAAAGAGCTTCAGGCCTGCTGCCGTGAGTGGCTTGTCGGTAGCGGCAATAGGATAGTGCTGACTCTCCAGGGCCTCTTTCACTTCGGGCCACGGCGACTTCATGTCTCCGGTCTCGATGTTGACCCAGCCCACAAGTTGCATGCTCTCGTTGAAGACAAGGTACCGCTTTGTCTTCCGCCAGCTCACGAGCAGCTGGGCACCGGCCATCTGATGGGGAACACCGCAGTCGGGACACATCACCTTCGGGTCAAGGGTATAGAACTTGGCTAAGTCGACATTGCT
>CALJCU010000226.1 GCA_938023885.1 uncultured Prevotella sp.
GAATAGGTTCGCTCACACCTAACTCTTCAAATGTCTTCAAAAAATGTAACTAAATAAAAATGTGTAATATAATAAATTAATGTGTAATATACAAATAATTCGCAAAGTTACGGGAAAGAAAACGATTAAGCAAGAAAAAGATGATAATTATTGTTATCTTTGCAAAATTAAAGGATTACAAATATGAAGATAGCAGTATTTTGTTCGGCGAACGGCAATATCGACAAGTGCTATTTTGCTGCGGCTGAGCAACTTGGTCATTGGATTGGCACCAACGGTCACATACTCGTTTATGGCGGTCAGGACCGCGGTCTCATGCGCTGTGTGGGCATGGCGGTACACGAGAGTGGCGGACAGCTCATCGGGGTCATTCCTCAGATATTGGTCAAGAGCGGGCAACGCCCCGACTGTCTTGATGTAGAGATTCCGTGCGACAACCTCGCTGACCGTAAAGAGATGATGCTCGCTCAGGCAGATGTATGCATAGCACTGCCAGGCGGCATCGGCACGCTCGACGAGGTGTTCACCGTAGCAGCTTCGCACAACATTGGATATCATGCAAAGATGGTCATTCTCTACAACATCAATGGCTTCTGGAACAAGACCATTAAGATGCTCGACGACATGCAGACGCGAGGGTTCATCCGAGGACGGTGGAGCGATTACATTAAAGTGGCAAATAACTTTGAGGAACTGAAAAATAATATCGTATAAGGGTACCTCCGCCGGGGCCGTTCCCCTGCGGTGACACAAAAAAACAGACGCACCGTGCAAGATCTTGTCCCTTACGACATTTACAAGGTAAAGAAAAAAACTATGAAGAACAAGTTATTTCGATTTCTGACCCTTGCCCTCTTGCTTGTAGCAGCAGGATGCTGCTTACAGTCCTGCGACAACGACGATGACAATGGTTTTATCATTGACCCGTACTTAGGTGCCAAAGCTATCGTGACGGTAAAGACTGATTCAACGAGCGGACTGTGCTATCTGCAGCTCAACGACTCCGTGAGACTGTTGCCTACGAACATAAAGAAGACACCTTACAACAAGGAGGTGCGCGCTCTGGTCTTCATCCGTTATACAGGTGAGAAAGCTGGCAAGAATTATCCATGCGTGTATGTCGACCGCCTTGACAGTATCCGCACGAAGATGATGTCACCGCCCGTGGACGGGATGGACAAAGTCTATGGCAACGATCCGCTGGAGATTCTTAACGACTGGTCGACAGTGTGCGAGGACGATTACCTTACCATCCGTTTCCGTACCTATTTCGGCGGAGCAGCCACACACACGCTGCGCCTCGTACGCACGGGTGACGACACAGTGACGCTCTACCACGATGCGAACAAAGATATCAAAGGACGTGTCGGTGACGGGCTCATCGCCTTCCGGCTCAACGACCTGCCCGATACTAAAGGCAAATACAAGAATATCACGTTGAAATGGACCTCTTTCTCGGGTGAGAAGAAAGTGACATTCAAATATAAGACAAGAAAATAATATTATTCACGGTATGCTTCGGCATGCCCATACTTGATGGACAACGAACAGCATATACTGCATATGTTCGCGCAGGGCGATTCCCGTGCGATGGATGTGCTGTACGCTGTTTATGCCGACTACCTCACAGGCGTATGCAGCCGATATATCCCGCAATACGATGATCTATGCGACGTGTTACAGGATGCTCTTGTGAAGGTGTTCACCTCTATCTCTAAGTTCAATTACAAAGGCAGTGGCTCACTGAAAGCATGGCTTACCCGAATCGTTATCAATGAGGCTTTGATGTTCCTTCGCAACAAGAAGAAGATGCTCTTCGTCGATGACGACCGTGAAATCCCGGACCAGGCTGAGGAGCCTCCTGACCCTGAGGCAATAAACGCCGACGAGGTGGCGACAGCCATACAGATGCTGCCTGACGGTTACCGCACGGTTTTCAACCTTTATGCTATTGAGGGAAAAAGCCATAAAGAGATAGCCAAGATCCTGGATATCAAGCCGGACACTTCCGCTTCACAATATCACCGCGCGAAGAACATGCTGGCGAAAATATTAAAAGAACAGATACAGAAGGAGGAACTAGGATGAAGAACAACCGGTCACAAGATAACGGAAGGAACGATCGAATGAATGATGAAGCATGGATCAATGAGGTTCGCCGTCTGATGACTGATCGCAATGTCAAGTCACCGGCCCACTTACTTGATGCCGTGAAGCAAGAGTTGGAGACGAATGTTCAGAAAAGTTCAGTTTCAGCGTATAAAGCGCGCATTATCCCCTTGCGTAGCATCCGGTGGGCGGCGGCCGCAGCCATTGTTGTAGCTATCGCTCTGCCTCTTGCTCTTGCCCTTCTCCGTAGGAGCGGGACAGGTTTCCGCCCTAACATGGCATCAACACATTCTGCTGCACCATCGGGACCTATGGCATCGGTACCACCCTCCGTCGAACAATCCGAATCCTCATCCTCCTCGTCATCTACATCATCTTCCGTGCCGTCATCTCCGTATCTGGCCTCCATCACGGTACCATCCGACATTTCATCAACACCCGACACCCCAACACCAATCACCCAGGCAACACCCGACACCTCATCAACACCCGACACCTCATCAACGAAGCAGAGGAGGGACTATGCCCGAGACAATGACAGATACGACTATCCGCAATCAAGTCATCGAAGCCGTCAAGGATTCATTTTAACTGCTTATTATAGCGGAATCGGCCCGGGAACGAGCAACGGCAGTGACATGACACAAGGCTTCCTGATGTCCGATGCCTCTCCATACGGCATCACATCCATTGACATGCTCACAGGAGTCAACAAGAACGGACTGGTAGCCGTTGACCGCAAGAACATGAAGGCGCACCATGCACAGCCCATCAAAGTCGGCGTGAGCGTAGGCTATGCGCTGACAAACCGTTGGGCCGTCAATACGGGTGTGACATACAGTTATCTCTCCTCCGACTTCACGGTTGAAGGCAAGCCGAAGCAGACGCAGAAGCTCCACTATGTCGGCATCCCGATCTCAACAAGTTACAGTGTATTGAAAGGCTGCAAGGCAGAGGTGTATGTGACAGCCGGAGGCGAAATGGAAAAACTCGTGAAAGGCACGGTTTCATCGGAGAACGGTCTGTCTTCCAACTGCAATGAAAAGATCAGGGAGAGCCGCCCACAGTTCTCCGTCAAGGCAGCCTTGGGCGGTGCCTATCGCTTCACACCATCACTCAGTGTTTATGCCGAGCCAGGCGTGAGCTATTATTTCGACAACCACAGTCCGGTCAACAATGTCTACAAAGACCGGCCCGCCAGCTTCTCGCTGAACATCGGCGTGCGGTATACGGTGAAGTAAAAATATTACCAATCAACTCTCTACCTCAAATAAATTCAGTACCTTTGCATCCACTATGGTACTGAATTACATTTGGATAGGATTCTTTGTCATATCCTTCATCTTCGCCATTGTCCAACTGCTGATGGGCGACACGACCATCTTCCAAAAGATCGTCGACTCTACGTTTGATACGTCAAAGACAGCCTTCGAAACCTCTCTCGGCCTGACTGGTGTGCTCGCCCTCTGGCTCGGCATCATGAAGATTGGCGAGAAAGCCGGTGCGGTGAATGTGCTGGCGCGCATGCTCAGTCCTGTGTTCTCACGCCTCTTCCCCGACATTCCCAAGAACCATCTGGCCATGGGTTCCATCTTCATGAATGTCGCTTCGAACATGCTTGGGCTCGACAATGCCGCCACGCCGACCGGTCTGAAAGCCATGCAGCAGATGCAGGAGCTCAACCCGAAGAAAGACACGGCGACAAACCCGATGATCATGTTCCTCGTCCTGAACACCTCAGGTCTGACCCTCATCCCCACGACGATCCTCGCTTTCCGCTCCAGTTACGGCGCGGCACAGCCTACTGATGTCTTCATCCCTATCCTCCTTGCCACAACCGTAGCAACGTTGTTCGGTATCATCATCACATGCCTTTTCCAACATACCAACATCTTTAAGCCCTCTATGCTCGCCATCCTTGGCGGGCTTTGTGCTTTTGTAGGCATTGTCATTGCAGCCTTCGGAGGTATGGACAAAGACACGATGGGCAAGGTGACAGCCGTTGTAGGCAACGTCCTCTTGTTTTCGGTCATCGTGGCATTTGTCATTGGAGGTCTCATCAAGAAGATCAATGTCTACGACGCTTTCATCGAAGGCGCTAAGGAAGGTTTCCGGACAGCTGTACGCATTATCCCCTACCTCGTCGCCATCCTCGTGGCGGTGGGCGTGTTCCGCGCCTCGGGCGCTATGGACATGCTCATCAACGGTATCTCGTGGTGTGTGAAACAATGCGGAATGAACACCGACTTCGTCGGTGCCCTGCCTACCGCTTTTATGAAACCTCTCTCAGGAAGCGGCGCACGAGGTCTGATGCTGGAAGCCATGAAGAACTATGGTCCCGACTCCTTCGTCGGACGCCTCTCGTGTATCTTCCAAGGCTCCACCGACACCACCTTCTATATCTTAGCGGTCTACTTCGGATCCGTAAACATCAAATACACGCGGCACGCCGTGGCCTGCGGACTGCTCGCGGACCTCGTCGGCGTCATTGCAGCTATATTCATCGCTTACATCTTTTTTGGATAATTTCTTCCTCAGGTAATATTTTGATAATGTTTCTTCGGATATATGGCAAACTTAAAATCTCTTCTTAAGGAAACCGCAATCTACGGACTGAGCTCCATTGCGGCACGTTTCATCGGTTATCTCCTCGTTCCTATCGAGACAGCGAAGTTCAATGCCGCCGGCGGACAGTATGGCATCATCACGAATATCTATGCCTACATTGCCCTGCTCATCATCATCCTCACCTACGGAATGGAGACGACGTTCTTCCGGTTCATGAACCGTCCGGGCGAAGATCCGAAGAAAGTGTATGCCACGACCCTGCGCATGGTGGCGACGACATCGCTTGTCTTCATCCTCCTGATCGGGGTCTTCCTCCACCCTATCGCGAGGGCCATCGGCTATCCAGACCATCCAGAATTCATCATGATCATGGGCACATGTGTCGCTGTCGATGCCTTCACCGCCATTCCCTTTGCTTATCTGCGGTATGTTCACAAAGCCCTGAAGTTCGCCCTGCTGAAGATGGTAAGCATCATCGTCAACCTCGTCGGCGTGAGCCTCTATCTCATCGTGCTCCCCGCCATGCACTGCAACCTCTTCGGTATCTACGATGCCAACTTCGACCTGCAGGTGGTGTGGATCTTCTGGATTGAGCTCTCCGGATCTATCCTTACGCTACTCCTTCTCGGCAAGGAGCTGAAAGGCTTTGCCAACCCGTTCGACAAGGCGACATGCAAGCGCATGCTCTCTTATACCTGGCCACTCCTCATCATGGGTCTGGCCGGTCAGCTCAACCAGTGCGCCTCACAGATCATCTTCCCTTACGTCTTCAACGGAACGGCAGAGGAGGCACGTGTACAGCTCGGTATCTACGGTGCCTGCATCAAGATAGCCATGATTATGGTCATGATAACCCAGGCGTTCCGCTATGCCTACGAGCCGTTCGTCTTCGGACAGTCGAAGGAAAAGAACAGTAAGGAGACTTATGCGAAAGTGATGAAATATTATATCATCTTCACGCTCCTCGCCTTCCTATGCGTCATCAGTTACATGGATCTCATCCGTTATATCGTCGGCCGCAGCTACTGGGAGGGTCTGGAGATTGTTCCTATCGTCATGGCCGCAGAGATTATGTTCGGCGTATTCTTCAATCTCAGCTTCTGGTACAAGCTCATCGACAGGACCATCTGGGGTGCTTACTTCTCCGGTATCGGTGCCGCCGTACTGATTGCCGTGGACATCATCTTCATCCCGCGCTTCAGTTACTGGGCTTGTGCCTGGGCCGGCTTCGCGAGCTACACGGTAAGCATGGTGCTGAGCTATCTCTTCGGACAGAAATACTACCCTATCAAATATCCGCTTAAGATCATCGCCTCGTATGTCCTGCTGGCTCTCATCCTCTTTGCCGGCATGACATGGAGCAACGAGAAGCTGTCAATGGGTGCCTCTCTCGGCATCAATACCGTCCTCCTCGCCGTCTATGTCGTCTATGTCGTGAAGCATGACCTGCCGCTCGCCAGCGTGCCTTTCATCGGCAAATACTTCAGAAAATAACGCGGAACTTTTTATATCAGTCAGGGTGGCAATCCTGTAAAGTCACGTCGACTGTCTACAAGCACGCTCAAAAGTACTGCCAACCGAATGATTAACTGCTTCGCTTATGTAAGCATCGTCTATCGTATTACAGCTGTCCGGCCTCTACTTGCCTGACAATGCGCTCGGTGATGCGGTCGGCGCCGTTGGGGTCATATTGCTTCTTGAGCGAAGCGCCGAAGATCCAGGCAAACGACTGGTAGAAACCGGCGCGGATGGGTCCGAGAAAAGCCTTGATGAGGTCGTAGGATGAGTTGTTGCACTCGCGGTCGATGAGCTTGATCAAGAGCTTTCCCTGAGAATAAGTAAGCTTCTTCACGCGGGGCGTGTATTCCCGCTTGATGTCCTGCTCCACCTTTTTCATGTGCTCGTCCTTCGCCTTCTTGTTGGGCAGCATCTCCAGATACTCGCCCGTCTCAATAATGATGCGGTCACACTCTTTGGCGATGGGCAGCACACGCTTGATATTATAAACCAAACGGTTATAAGCTGCACGCTGAGCCGCACTCTTAAACACGGGTTCGGGATACACCCAGATATTGTTCAACTCCACATACTGGATGGAATCCTTTCCTTGCTTCACCTTTCCTATCTTCACCATTGGCACGAATGTAGGGCTGTCCATGTCAACATCCATATCTTCAGGGTTGACACCGTTGTTGCCGATATTCTGCGCTATGGCAATAAGCGGAAACACAAGTAACAATATGGTGATTAATCTTCTCACTTTCTTAAATCTAATGTTGCGCAAAGTTACAACCTATTTGCTTAATGCGTGCAGAAAGATTATTAAATAAAATGAAACGCCATCTTTCGCCGTACGACGCAAGATCGTCTGCCGTACGACGCAAGATCGTCTGCCGAACGTCGCTAGATTTTGCATCGAACGCCAGACGATGACAAACAAATGTTTTTTCAAAGACATAAGCCGTTATTTCCCA
>CALJCU010000227.1 GCA_938023885.1 uncultured Prevotella sp.
GATAAGCTTTATCTCTTCAGGATCAAACGGGGTCTTGTTTTGACGGTAGATATCATGGAACCAGAGTTCCGGCTCGTGACCATCAGAAATCGGCGTATCCCAGGCATAGATGGTATTGGTCTTGCCTGATACGAATCCCCAGTTGATAGCCACAACCTTGTTGGCTTTGAGTAAAGGCATGACGGATGAGAAGAAACTACCGTTTCTACGTGCCATATATTCCGTGCAGACAAGAGGACGATCGAGAGCTTGCAGGTACTTTATTTCCTCACTGTGCTTATATGCCGGGTCATAATTATGATAAGAGATGACATCCGAGTTCTCCAATTGGAAAGCATTGAGCGGTGCGAAATCCTTGCTGAGGTTCCAGACCCCAGCCGTTAACGGTTGTGAGGGATTGACGGAGCGTGCCCATTCGAAGATCTTACGCAGCAAAGGCAGTGATGCCGTCTTCTGATCGCTGTTCCCAGGCTCGTTGTAGAGATCCCATAACAGCACGCGCTTATCCTTACCGAAGGTCGTGAGGATATCCTTCACATATTTGCTCAGGTTCCGATAGAGTGTCACCGTATCTTTACGCAGACTCATTGACGGGTCGCGTACCCATCCGGAGTTGTGGACACCCGGTTTAGGATCCGGTTGCTTGCCATAATTCGATTCAGGGTTCCAACAGTCATCAAAGAAGACGAAGAGCGGACGGATGCCATGACGGTCACAGATGGTAAGAAAGTCATTCATGCGTTCTTTCAGTCCTTGAGGATCATGCGCATAGACAACACTGCTGAGGAAGACGCGCATAGTCTTGAAGCCAAGCTCCTCGGCCCAGCCCAGTTCCTTTTCAATCTGAGGATGGTCATAGGTGTTTTTGCTCCACATCTCGATCTGATTGATAGCCGTGGCAGGTATGTAGTCACACCCTGACATCCAGGGCAGTGGCGCATACCAGATATTGGCTTTCTCTTCCGTCCACCGGCTTGCTACGATATCCGTCACATTCTTTTTAGCAAAAACAGGCTGTACACCTAAATATGCTAGCATCAATAATGCAAAGACTGTAATTTTTTCTTTTAAGCTATTTCCCAATGGTTTCATTTGCATCCTGTTTTAAATTTTAAAATGGTACTACGGGCAGCAATCGATTGCTCTGGAGGGACATCCTTGGCGTCCACGTTTACTCTCTGCCGGGTGTTGAGGTCCGAGCCTTCATAGACAAAGGAATAACCGGTTTTCTTTCTCAGTTCCGTCATCGCCTTTGCAACGGTGGCATTGCGAAGACGAAGCGAAACGCCTTGTGCATAGATTCCTAGATTACAGGACAGAACCAATGCTACAAGAAAAAGTTTTTTCTTGTTCATGACAGGTAATTGTTAGGAATTAATAATAAGTTATATAGATTCTCTGTCTTTAATACAGAGTTACCTCTTTTCCTTTGATCTTGTATCTCAGTTTGCCCGTGCTGCTCAGGGCTGTGAGGATGTCCCGAAGCGATTGGGTGCTGGTGTCGAACTGCCCGAAGAAATGGCACGCCGCGAGGCGGTCGTCAGACACCGTCACCTTCACATTATAGCCGTGTCCGAGCTCTTTGGCGATACTGTAGATTGACTTTCCATCCAGGATCAGCTGATGGGTTGTCCACGCAATATCGCTTTCACCGGCGCCATCAGTAACGACTAACCTACCGTCTTCTTTGGAGAGAACAGCCCGCTGCCCTTTCTTCATCACGACGTTACTGCAGTCGGAGCAGAGCTTGTTGTCAAGCTCGACAGAGCCGTCCGTCAGCACCACCTGTGCTTCATTGTCATCGGGGTAATCAGCCAGACTGAACTTCGTTCCGATGTCGCGGACACTGATACTCGCGGTGGTGACGGTGAAAGGTTTCTTTCCATTGTGTGCTACTTCAAAGAATCCTTCGCCAGTCAACACGACATTACGGTCTTTGATGCCGAAACTCTGCGAATAGGTGATCCTGCTCCCGGCATTGAGCGTGATGCGTGTGCCGTCGGGAAGCGTCGTGATGGTCTGTGAGCCCGCGGGGGCTTCCACACAAATCTGTGCCAACTGTTGCTCGACGCTCTGCTGTCCATGCCTGTAGAACTGCCAGCAGCAACCTGCTACGATGAGGATGACCGCCGCCCAGCGCATCCATACCGGCACGTAGAACCATGACTTCTGCTTGGGAAGAACATCGTCATCGTTGGATAACGTCTCATCAGTGGCGTTCGTCCCGTCCTGGGTGAATCCGCCATCCGCCATGACACGCATCGAGAACTTCTCAAAGGCTTTTTCAGCATCGTAGCGCGCCATGCTGCCGACGGGATCCGTCGAAGTCCACAAAGCTTTCAACTGCCTGAAGTGGCACTCGTTCTCCGGTGATGCGGATGTCCAGCGCTTCAGCTCTCCATCATCCTGCGGGGTAGCCTCACCCGTAAGACTGCGGAAGATAAGATCGGCTATTTCTTCTTGCTTGTTCTTCATATCAGGCTCTTTACGCTATAAGGACGCAGAATCCTAATAGGCGGGTAGTGGAAAAATAAATTATTGTTGGGTGATGATGAAAAAAAAGATGACTTCAAGATATTGCGTGAGGTCTCCGCGCAGAATCCTCAAAGCATTCTTCAGGTGATACTTCACTGTGTTGACAGAAATGCTGAGTTCTTTGGCTATTTCTCCATTCTTCTTTCCGTCATAGCGACTCATCTTGAACACTTTCTGACAGTCGGCAGGCAGATTGTCAACAGCTTTCTGTACGACCTGTTCCAGTTCGCCATCCAACAATTGAGCCAATGGCTCGCTGTCATCAACGATATTGCTTTTGCCCGGGTCCAAAGAAGCATCTGTACTTTTTGGCTGACGTCTGAGCCAATCAATACAATGGCGGCGGACGCTTACAGCCAGGTAGTTTCTTAGGGATGTATGAACCTCGAGTGACTGCCGTATCTGCCAGACGTGAAAAAAGACATCTGCTACGATGGTCTCTGCCACAAAATCATCTTTCACGTATTCGTAGGCGACAGCACACAGGGGAGCATAATGGTACTTGAAAAGAAATCGGTACCCCTCTTCCTTTCCATCCTGCAACATCCTAATAACGGCTCCCTCCGGCAATTCCATTTCTACAGATTCGTTTTTATGGTTCCTTTACGATTCTGCCACAAAATTACACTTTTCCTGTGAGACTATTAATAGGAAGTCGGAAAAAATTATTAGCTCATCGGAAAGATTATAAATGTAAAGAGTCACCCTCTCTCTTTCGAATAAAAGAAAAAAAATCGGCTTTCTTGACAAGATATCGGCAAATATTTTTTATCTTTGCAAACGAATATCAAAACATAGAAAGCTCCATTAAAAACAACGCTTATGGCCCGTTTATGGAACAATATAAAAAACTGGTGGTCATCCTTTGTCAGCTCGTTGTCTTTCCCGATGAAGACAACGCTCGTTGCTTTGTGCGGAGTCATCGTAGGGCTCGTGATCCTTTTCATGTATCTGCTCCGCATGCATACATATCTGATTGGGGATGATCCGGCAGCATGCATCAACTGCCACATCATGTCGCCCTACTATGCCACGTGGAGCCATTCCTCCCATGCGCGCGATGTCACCTGTAATGACTGCCATGTGCCGAACGGCAACCTCCTGGCACATTATGTCTTCAAAGGCATGGATGGCATGAAGCACGTGGCTTACTTCGTTACACGCAGTGAGCATCAGGCCATCCAGGCAGAGGCAATGTCGGACGAGGTCATTATGGATAACTGCATCCGCTGCCACAAACAGCTTAATCAGGAGTTTGTCAAGACTGGCCGCATCGACTATATGGAGGCAAAACGCGGGGAAGGCCATGCGTGCTGGGACTGCCACCGCAATGTACCCCATGGAGGGAAGAATTCTCTATCCTCCACACCCAATGCCGAGTTTGTGGAACCTATGCCTCCTTCTCCCGTGCCCGCATGGCTGCAAAGAGCCTTGGGGCATAATCCACAACGATAAGGCACAAAATGAGAACACGAAATACGAACTATATACTATTGTAGAAACAAACAACATAAAGATATTATGTTATGGCAAAGTAATTAAAGAAATGGCAAGGCTGGCTCATCTTCGCGGGAGCCATGGTCGTTGTATTCGTCTTGGGCCTCGTCTGCTCTTCTCTTCTCGAGCGTCGGGCCGAAGTAGCCAGCGTGTTCAACAACCGTCGCACGCCAATGACCGACTCTATTGTATCACAGAACGAGAAGTTCGCCGAAGACTTTCCGCGAGAGTATGAAACATGGTCCATGACCGAAGACACGAGTTTCGTCAGCAAATACAACGGATCCAAGGAAGTGGATGTGTTGGAAGAGAACCCGGCCATCGTCATCAACTGGGCAGGTTATGCTTTCTCCCGCGAATACAACACACCGCGTGGCCACCGCCATTGCATTGAAGACCTGCGGAAGATCCTGCGTACAGGCTCTCCCGGCGTTGACGGCCAGACAGATATGCAACCCGGAACATGCTGGACATGTAAGGGTCCTGATGTGCCCCGTCTGATGCGTGAGAAAGGCGTCGACAAGTTCTATGCCGCCAAATGGAGTGAGTGGGGCGATGAAGTGATGAACACCGTAGGCTGCTCCGACTGCCACGATGCCCGTACGATGGATCTCCGTCCCGCTCGGCCTGCACTCTATGAAGCGTGGGCACGCGTGGGTAAAGATGTGAAGAAAGCCTCGCATCAGGAGATGCGGTCACTCGTCTGTGCGCAGTGCCATACCGAGTATTACTTTGAGAAGGAGAATGGCAACTATCTACACTTCCCACATGAGAAAGGCCTGACCTGTGAAGCCGCCGAGGAATACTACGACTCCATCGGGTTCTACGACTATATCCATCCATTGTCCAAAGCCAAGATCCTCAAAGCTCAGCACCCTGGCTATGAGATGGCCATGCAGGGCATTCACGGACAGCGCGGCGTGTCGTGTGCCGACTGCCACATGCCATACATCTCTGAGGGTGGCGTGAAATACACCGATCATCATATCATGTCGCCACTCGCTCACATCGACCGCACGTGCCAGACTTGTCACCGCCAGCCTGCCGATGTGCTGAGACAGAATGTCTATGACCGCGAAGAGAAAGTATTCACTTTCGCCAAGAAGGTTGACGTCCAGCTCGCCGATGCCCATCTCATGGCACAGTTCGCGTGGAAACATGGTGCAAAAGACGATGAGATGAAGAAAGCGCTTGATGACATCCGGAAGAGTCAGTGGCGTTGGGACTACTCAATGGCCTCTCACGGAGCCGCTTTCCATGCGCCTCAGGAGTGCATGCGCCTGTTGGCTGATGCCATGGAATATGCTAAGGACGCACAGCTCGAATGCCAGAAAGTTGTAGCCATACACGGATGGTGCAAAGCTATTCCGCTGCCCGACATCTCCACCAGAGAGAAGGCAGCCAAATATATCGGCTTAAATATGCCGCAACTCAGGAAACAGAAGAAAGACTTCCTTGATACGGTAGTTCCAAAATGGATAGAAACAGCAAGGAAGAACAAGCGGTTCATTACGCAACCTATCTGATGTTTCCCATTCAGGATGACGTGTTTGTTTATTACTGGCTCCGGCGACCGCCGGAACCAGTTTTTCATAGCACCTTATTAACACCATTAACACCTGCCACCTATCCCCATTAACATCCGCCACCCGTCACCCAACCCCTGTTAAAAACATGTGGAACAAACCATACTCTTACCGTGAAGGCTTTGTCATTGATGCCGGCCTCATCCTTGTAGGCTTCATGCTGCAACTCAGCATGGGCGCCCTCAACTGGGACATCTTCATGTGGCCGGCCAACATCATCACACTCGTCATTTTCGTCGTCTTAACCGTTATCATCCATTCGCGAAGAAGCAAGTCATACTTCCTGCGATTCATGACAACCCCACAAGCAGCCGTCCCCGCCATCGTTGTCGTTGTCTTCCTGACGCTTATCATGGGGCTTACGAAACAAGCCCCTCCACAAAGTATGACTAACGATACTATCGGTCTATCAAGGATGCTCAGTTTCTGGCCTTTCATCCTCACTTACGTCTGGATGACCATTATTGCAGGACAAGAAGCAGTATGGCAAATCACACACATCTCCCGCCATCAATGGTCTTCATTGCTCAGCCACGTCGGACTGTTCATCGTCCTGACCTGTGGTACATTAGGCAGTGCAGACATGCAACGGTTGAAAATGTACTGCGAACAAGACAAGCCGGAATGGCGCGCCCTCGATGTATACAACAATATTCATCACCTGCCCATTGCCATCCAATTGGAGAAGTTCTCCATTGACGAATATTCGCCGAAGCTGATGGTCATCGACAAAAGCGGAGTTCCCATCCCTGCAAAGAGACCAGAGACACTGCTCATCGACCCGGTATTCAGAGATGGAAACATTCAGGGCTGGCACGTTACTGTCAAGAAACGCATCGACAACGCCATGCCGGCAGCCTTGGTAAAAATGGGCAGCAGCATCCCTACGGAGATGATGAGACGTCTGCGCCTAGACTCTCTCGGACAGACCCTGAACAAAGACGGATATCTCCCAACTACCAACCAGGGTTCAGAGTGCGCGCTCCTCGTCTCGGCGACAAAAGGCAAAGAAAGGCATGAAGGTTGGGTGACATGTGGCAGTTATCAGTTTGCTTATCAAGGACTACAGCTCGACAAAGGCAGAAGTCTCGTCATGGGACAGCGCGAACCTAAGCGTTATGCCTCCCTCGTAGATGTCTATACCGAGGACGGGAAGAATCTACAGACAACCATTGAAGTGAACCACCCGCTCACCATCAATGGCTGGAAGATCTATCAGCTCAGTTACAATGAAGAGATGGGCAAATGGAGCACACTCAGCGTCTTCGAGTTTGTCAGAGACCCATGGCTTCCGATAGTATATATCGGCATCCTGCTCTTAGCCTTAGGAGCAATTGGTCTGCTCTTCGATACAAGGAGGAAAACAAATATTGATTGAATGATTATGGTTTGGAACTACTTCATATATATAGGAATTGCATCCGTCATCCTATGGTTCATTGGCGCCTGGATGGCCTGGAAAGCTAAAGAGAAGGCAGCCGTCTATCTAACGATGACCGGTTTCATACTCATGGCCGCCTATGTGGGTTGTCTTTGGGGAGAACTCG
>CALJCU010000228.1 GCA_938023885.1 uncultured Prevotella sp.
AACCCTCTGGACATCAACGGGAAGCCGGCACCGAACCCACCCGTGAGATCGATGAGCGATGCTTCGTGTAATGGTCAACTGTTACTTATAAATGAGCGTCGTCATCCCATCCGTGTCAAAGATAGCCTGTGCTACCCGCTGTATATCCCCGGCAGTCACGGAATCAATATCCCGGAACATGCTTGACAGCTCCCTTGTCTTATTGTGAAAGAGATAAACGCTACCGAAGTCAAGCACAAAGTTTTCACGGTTGTCGCAGTCTACCGTAAGCTGCCCCCTAAGCTGTTTCTTCGCAGCCTCCAGTTGATGAGGTGTAAGGGGTATCTTGCGGAGCTTATCAAGTTCCCTGTGTACAAGCTTCAAACAGTGTTTTACGTCCTTTTCATCGCATCCCAGATAGGTACACCACAGGCCTGTATCACCATACGTTACCATTGTGCTCTCTACGGTATAGACGAGTCCACGATGCTCGCGCAGCACCACATTGAGACGGGCATTCATTCCACGGCCACCGATAATATTGTTGAGCAGATAGAGGCTCATACGCTCCCGAAGCTGTTCATCGCTGCCGCCATAGCTCCGGCTACCGAGCATGACATGTGCCTGGTGCGTGCCTTTATCGCGGATGATTGTCCTATAGGCCTCTGTTCTATTCCCATCCTCTGAAAATGCCGGTGAAATCGATAGTTCCGGGAGGTTAGGATTAGCTATATAAGAAGAATCAATGGGAATAGATGGCAACTTCTTACCACCATACATGAAGAACACAGCGTTGTCCGGCTTGTAGAACCGTCGGGTGAAGCGCAGCGCATCTCTCGTGGTAAAGGACCGCACACGCTCCGTGGTGCCAAGGATATTATGACCCAACGGATACCCCTTGAAGATAACATTCTCAAAGTCATCATAGATAAGGTCGGCGGGCGAATCGTTGTAGCTCTCTATCTCGTCGCAGATAACCTCCACTTCTTTGTTAATCTCTTTCTGCGGATAGATGGAGTGAAAAACGATATCCGTCAGCAAATCCGTAGCCTTACGAATATAATCGGCGGGTACTGCGGCATAGAAGACTGTACACTCCTTCGTGGTGTAGGCGTTGAGACTTCCTCCCACACTCTCCAGGCAGTTGAGGATGTTCCACGTACTACGGTGCTCTGTTCCTTTGAAAGTCATGTGCTCACAGAAATGTGCCAATCCCTCCTCGCCGGGTTGCTCATTACATGAGCCTGCCGCAATCTGATAACCGAGGTAGACCACGGGCAAGTCAGACGGAAGATGAATGGTGCGCAAGCCATTGGGTAAGACGGATGTCTCGTATCTTAATGCATTCTTGTTTTGTTCCATATTGCAAAATTACGGAAAAAAGTTGGAACGCGCTAATGGCGAATATTGTCAGATTGATACCCGTTGGCGGAATTTGTACAGTCCCGAACAAATCAAATTGAGCATCAGCACCTATATATCCCTTAACATAAAGCAAAAAAAATAGGCGCAAGTGAAGGCGGAAATACGAAAAAAGCAGTAACTTTACAATACTCCAGGTGTATTCCCACTATTATAATCATAAGACATGAAGAGAACTATTTTGGCTATGGCTGTAGGAATGACAGCATTGTCAGCAGCGGCGCAGGGGCTCCATTACCCGGTAGCGCCGCACGATGCAACAGTAGATACTTATTTCGGTGAGGAAGTTGCCGATCCTTACCGTCCCTTGGAGGATGACAACAGTGAGACTACCGTGCAGTGGGTCAAGGCGGAGAACGCCGTCACCCGTTCGTACCTTGACAAGATACCGCAACGGACAAAGTTCCTGCAACGGCTTCGGCAGGTATTGAACTATGAGAAGGTCTACACGCCATCCTTTGAGCATGGCAAGTGGTATGTCTACCGCAACGATGGACTACAGAATCAGGCCGTGCTCTACCAGATGGACCGTCTTGGGGGCGAGCAGCACGTCTTTCTCGACCCCAACAAGCTCAGCAAGGACGGCACGGTAGCACTGAAAGGCACTTCCTTTTCTCACGACGGCAAGTATTTTGCTTACGTCATCTCCCGTAACGGATCCGATTGGGAGGAGATCTATGTAAAGGATGTGGCGACCGGCAAGCTCCTTGATGACCATATCGTCTGGGTGAAATTCACGTCGGCAGCCTGGCAAGGCGACGGATTCTATTACAGTGCTTACGATGCGCCTGAACAGGGACATGAGACCTCGGCAAAGAACTCCATCCAGAAGGTCTATTACCATAAGCTTGGTACCCCACAGAGCAAAGATATTCTCTTCTATCAGAATCCCGCCTATCCGCTCCGTTTTTACAGTGTGTACGTCAATAAAGAGGAGACGATGATGTTCCTCTACGAGACGGGCATGAGTCAGGGAGTCAATCTCTATGTGCGTGACCTCCGGACCCCCAATTCCCAGTTTATCCAGATGACCGGTGATGCTTCGAAAGAATACACTATGCTGGAGACAATCGGAGACTCCATCATCCTCAGGACCAACAAAGGCGCTGAGCGCTACCGTCTCATGGTTGCCAACCTTCATCGGCCCGGCTTTCAGGACTGGACGGAACTCGTGCCCGAGGGCGACGCCGTGCTCGATGATGTCACGTTCACAGACAAGGACAAGATGGTGCTCACCTACATGAAAGACAACTGCAGCCAGTCGTTCCTCTACCGCGTCGACGGCACCCGTCTGTCCGACATTAAGCTGCCATCGGTAGGCAGTGTGTCGTTCAACGGTAGGATAGACCGTCCGGAATGCTTCTATTCCTTCACTTCCTACACGGTGCCTACGGCCATCTACCGGTTCGACCCGGCAACAGGCAGGAGCAGCGTTTTCAGTCAGCCGAAGGTCAATTTCAAGACATCCGACTATATCAGCGAGATGCAGTGGTATACGAGCAAGGACGGCACACGCATCCCCGTCTTCCTCACCTATAAGAAAGGTTTGAGGAAAAACGGGAAGGCGCCGGTGCTGATGTATGGCTACGGTGGGTTCAATGTCACCTATCCGCCTTATTTCTCCGCAACACGCCTGCCCTTCCTGGAAAGCGGCGGCGTGTATGCTTACGTGGTGCTCCGTGGCGGTGGCGAGTATGGCGAGGCATGGCATCTTGCCGGCACGAAGATGCACAAGCAGAATGTCTTTGACGACTTCATCTCTGCCGCTGAATGGCTCATCAGGAGCGGTTACACGGACCGGGACCACCTTGCTATCATGGGCGGAAGCAACGGAGGACTGCTCATCGGTGCCTGTATGACGCAACGTCCCGACCTGTTCAAGGTCTGTATTCCCGAGGTGGGAGTGATGGACATGCTGCGTTACCATAAGTTTACCATCGGCTGGAACTGGGCACCCGACTATGGTACAAGCGAGGACTCCAAGGAGATGTTCGAGTATCTCAAGGGCTATTCGCCGCTCCACAACATCAGGAAGGGCGTCTGCTATCCTGCCACACTCGTCACCACTGCCGATCACGACGACCGCGTGGTACCGGCCCATTCCTTCAAGTTTGCCGCCACTCTGCAGCAGGCGCAGGCCGGCAACGCTCCCGTACTCATCCGTATCGATGCCAATGCCGGTCATGGAGGTGGTAAACCGTTGTCGAAACAGATGGAGGAGAGTGCCGACATCTATGGATTCATCATGAACCAGTTGGGGATGAAGGTGAAATAACCGCTGAAAACAACAAGGCGTTCTACGGCTTAAAGAAAGCAAGGAACGCCTTTCCCTAAATAGGTTGACTCGCAAAGTCAACAGTTTCCCCGTCTGGTGCATTTCTCCTTCTTACCTTCTCCTCCTGCTTCTTTTTTGCCTCTTCAATGGCTTTCTCGTAACCGGTGAGTGCTGCGAAAGGAGAAAACTGTGCCGCACGGTTGTACATACTCATCTTCGGATGGGTCTTTGATTCGTGATGCATCAGATTGATTATATCATTATAATTATCCATAAAGCTTTCCGACTACTAACTTTTAACTCCTACTTCCTAACTTCTCATTTTTAACGCCTCACTCCTCACTAAGCTCTGTGTCCTCCTATCTGGTTGTTTCGTTCTTTCTGTGTGGATCCATCTGCAAAGTTCAGACCACGGAGCAGGGCATTCTTGCCAAACTCCTTCTTGATCTTCAATGTCGCTTCCTGGAGTCTGCGTTCCTTGGCATCCGCAGCTTGCTTTTGCTTCTGCCTTTTCTCATCTGCCTCATAGTCGGTGAAGAGGTCAAGTTGGACAGGTGTATTCTCTTGTCTCTTTTGTGCCTGTTCCTCACTGATGACGTGGTCGATCGTGATGTTGAGTCGTCTGATAAGCAGAACAGGATTGACAATCTGGTCATACAACTTTGTAACGGCATCCATTATCTGACTGGATGAGGAGGTAGGGTGTGGGAGGCCCATTGTTCCATGTGCGTGTTTCGGGACAGTACGGCCATACCAATCGGTGGACATCTCGCCTTGATACTGTGCACAGATCTTTGGGTCGGTGAGACTTTCACGGTCATAGCCTACTGTGAGCACGATTTGGTCTCCCACAAGGTGCTTGTCAAGCAGGTCAAGTGCCAATGAGTCGGCCATCTCCCGTACTACGATCCTTCCTTTCTCCACCGTGTAGGGACTCTGCAGTACCTGTCCGCTGCCCAATGAATTGGTCTCAGGCTTGTAGGCCTTGATGTAATCCATCGTCACGGGTTCCCATCCCCAG
>CALJCU010000229.1 GCA_938023885.1 uncultured Prevotella sp.
TATCCCTGATAGAATTGAAGCAGGAACATTCATGGTTGCTGCAGCTGTTACTGGAGGAGATGTTTTTGTAGAAGATGCGATTGCCTATATTGTCTACGTACATACCGTCAATAAATGGGGTCATCATCTGCCCCATCATCTGTTGCACCTCACTCTCACCTCCCGAAGGACCCGTAAGGGATAGCAAATTGAATAGTATGTCCTTAACACTTGTCATAGATTACAAAGATATAAATTTCTTTCGGAGAAAATGTATCAAAAGAAAATTTTAACGTTCTTCAGTTCTCCTTAATTTCAAATTCTCTATCATGCTGCCATCCTCATCTACTGTTTGGACATGTTTGATATCATCCGAATCTTTGCCTTCAAGAATGGTTAAAGCTTGGGGCAGCACCTCCCTATTTTAGGAAACTGCACATTGGGGTTCCGGATTCAGTTGAAGTAAAGATCCCAGCTGGCAGCAAGTATGAGTTTGTCTTTAGCACAACGCCGCAAGTTGATGATTGTATAGCAGCCACAATCAAGTTTAAAAATGAGCTCAGCACAATGCTTACGAACAGCGTAAGTGAAGGTTGGCATCTCCTGGTTGAATGTCGCACTAGCCTTATTATCTGAAAAGAACCTTCTCATATAATGATTCCTTTTGCCACGGACTACGCGGATGGAACAGACTTTATTGCTAACGATATTTACGAAAGGGAATGTGGACTACACAATCCTCCTTTATTTGTGGGAAACTACAATAGCCTCGAATCTCAGGATGGCCACCAGGGCCGCCCCTACGAAATCACCCTTGCTATTATTGATTAAACATCTTCCTGGGGAAAAGCACAACTTCCTCAGATATAAACAGTTATTTTATCCGCAACCGTTTTTATACTGCTGCGTCTGTTTCTTTGGAATCCGTTCATTTGGCTTCCTTGTTATCTTTTTTCAAAGGAGCATGTTGGCATGCCGGTTGAACAAAGATGATTACCGTTACAAAATTAGAATAAATAAACGATAAATGCAAAGGATTAGGCAACTATTTTTTGAGAAGTGTCGAACTGATCGATGAAAGTATCCGACGTGATGAGGAGATGTCCCCGAGAATATATCTTTCTTCTCTTCCCGTCATCGGAATACCAAATGACAACTCCGACTGCTCTTCTAAGGGACTTACTGTATACCACACCGCAGAAACACCTGCTGTCGTTATAATCATTCTTGATTTCGAAGAACACTTTTTGTCGAGGTTATCAAGGTCTACCTTCCCATCATAGATTTTCGGACGCCTCGCTTGCCGGCAGGCCGGCCTTTGTGCAAGTACATAAGGCACGCGTCGTCCCTAAACCTGCTTACAAGGCTCATCCCAACCTCATGAAGTCCGTCTGCGAATTGCCTCTTGAAAAAGTAAGCATCCGTTACAATGATGTCCGTAATATCTTTCAACCTCTCCCGCCATACTTTGTATTGCAATCAGATACCAGGACACGAGCGTAAACCTATAGTTTTTGCCGGCTACAGCCTCTGCCATCTTCTCGAATTTCTCCGTCTCAGAACTTTTGTGGTAGGACTTTGGAATGTCCCTGCCTTTAAAGACATCCTTAATGTCTTCAAAGTCGGAAATGTTTTCCGCGCCTACAAGATACGGTGGGACACATGTCGGTCTCTTCAGGGGCGGCTCCAATTCAGAAGCCGTCCTCTTCATTTTCTCTTTGCGACATTACCTGTTCTCACGTTTTATTCGTACTTTTGTACACACAAAATAAATTTACTGACTATGAGAAAGATTTTATTAATATTATTCTGTGCCATCATCACGATGGCAGCAAACGCACAGAGTATGAAAAACGTAAAGATTCAAGGCGACCACGGCTTGCCTGATGCCGTCATACAGAAGCCCGAAATGAAAAACGGAGATAAAGTCCGTCTGGCAATAATTTGCTACGGTCGCCAACAAAGAAGGCAATCTTATCAAGGCAATTTCGGACAGTCTACAGGTCAAGGGGATTGCCGGCATCCGTTTCGATTTCAATGGGCACAGAAAGAGCGACGGTAAGTTTTTGAGGATATGACGGTTCTAAATGGGATAGGAGATGCCAAGGACGTTGTCGCCTACGCATTGCAACAGCCATAGGCCGATGAAATCAGCCTTGTAGTACACTCACAGGGGTCTTGAGGTTGACATGATCCGTAAGGCTCACGAGCTCGACATGGTGACCTGTCCTTATGTTTTCGACCCTGAGCAGGCCAAGGCCATGGCAGAAGCTGGTGCGGACTGTCTTGTAGCTCACATGGGCTTGACAACCAAAGGCTCAATCGGCGCAGAGACTGCGGTAACACTCGACGACTGCTGTGTGAAGATACGTGCCATAATCAAGGCCGGCCGTAAGGTCAACCCCGACATCATGGTCATCTGCCACGGCGGTCCAATCGCAGACCCGGAGGATGCCGCTTACGTAATAAAGAACGTGCCCGAGATAGACGGATTCTTCGGAGCCTCATCTATCGAGCGCCTTGCATCAGAGCGCGGTATGACAGCTCAGGCTGCTGCTTTCAAGGCTATCCCTGGCAATCATGCGGAGAAATAAAATTTTCTTAGAATCT
>CALJCU010000230.1 GCA_938023885.1 uncultured Prevotella sp.
TTAATACGAGATAACTTTAATACAATATGTAATTTCACTATTCAGATTAATCTTAAAAGAATGCCATGAAGAATTACCTTCTTTTATTAGCTTTCCTATCAATTCCTCTACTGGGTATCAACGCCCAGCGTTCAAAGGAAGAAATTAAAGCCAACCCTAGTCTCGCAGCCAACAACTACCGTGACTACCCTACCCCCACAGCAAAACTCACACCTGCACCGAAAGGCTATGAGCCTTTCTATATCAGTCATTACGGCCGTCACGGCTCGCGCTGGCTCATCGGCAAAAATGCTTTCAACAAGCCTTATTATACCCTTTCCCATGCCGACTCCTTGGGGAAACTCACGGAACGGGGCAAAGAAGTCTTTGCCCTTGTCAAGGCCATGCGGCAGCAAGGATTGAGTCGCGAAGGAGAACTGACCCGACTGGGGGCCGAGCAGCACCGAGGCATTGCCAAGCGCATGTACGAGCGTTTCCCGCAGGTCTTTGCCGGACCGACACATGTCGACGCACGCTCCACGGTCGTCATCCGCTGCATCCTCTCCATGGAGAACGAGCTGCTGCAGCTTGCTGCGCTCAACCCGGAGATATCATTCACCAGTGACGCGTCCTACCATGACATGTACTATATGAACGATAACAATACGAGCCCTTATGCTCCTATGATTCGCACCACAGCAGCCATCGACAGCCTTCAGGCCTTCAACAAACGGCACAGTGACGTACCTTTTATGATACAGACACTCTTCAACGATGCCGATTATGCCAAACAAATAAACAGTCAGGCGCTCGGCACGCAGCTCTTCAACACGGCCATCGCTCTGCAGAACATAGAACTGCGTCATCAGTTCAAACCTATCTGGGATATTTTCTCTTCCGAAGAACTCTATAACCATTGGCTCATGACAACAGCTTATTGGTACTCTGTTGCCGGACCTAACAAACTCAACGACGGAGCAGGAATGTACACGCAGCTCAACCTCGTGAAGAACATCATGGAGACAGCAGACTCTTGTGTGGCGCTCTCTCATCCCGGTGCCACACTGCGCTTCGCTCACGAGAGCGACGTGTTGCCACTCGTATGCCTGCTCAACATCAATGGCTTCGGCAATCCCCGCTCATCGCTTGAAAAACTTGATGACGAGGACTGGGACGTGTACAACGTCTTCCCCATGGCGTGCAACATTCAGTTTGTGTTCTACAAGAATCAGAAAGATACTTCCAAAGATATCATCGTGAAAGTATTACTCAACGAGAACGAAGCTATCCTGCCAATCAAGGCCTACACCAGTCCATACTACAAATGGAAAGATGTACGTGCATACATGACAAAGATCCTTGGGAAAATAATAAAATAAAGGAAAAGACACTTCCATATTATGATGATTACATGTCACGGATTGTGACATGATAATGATCTAATATCTCCCCCCTGAAAAGAGGCCGGGAATGTCAGTCTTTCAATGAATAGGTCACAGTAGTCACTATACGCACACGTTTTATCCATGGAGTGTTGCTATCTCTGTCCTCAATAGAGAACTGCCCTTGGTCTGCGCTGACAATCTTGTTAAGTGTCGAGTTACTGTTCCTGGCAAACTGCTCTGCGGTCTGCTGTGCATTCTCAATGGCATCGGTCATCATCTTGGGTTTCATCTTCTTGAAGGAGTCAAGACTATAAGTTACCTGATTGTTATAGTCACCGGCAACGATGGCGACACCCTGCTTGAGAAGTTCCCCCTGCCGGGCAATGATACTACGCACGAGGTCGACATGACCGGATGTCACCGTAATAACAAGCGTGATGTTGTACCGGAACGGCTTGGACTCAGAACTGTACTGATCTGCAGACTGGTCGATAACCTGTGGCGCATTGACTGTTATCTCCTTGTCGCTAACGCCATTGGCGACAAGGAACCTTTTGATTGTCTGTTGCTTCTGAGCAATACGGTCATACAACTCCGGAAGATCGTTGCCCAACTCTTTCGAGACTATTGGCCAAGTAACCTTGTCGGCCTTGACCTCTTTCTCGGCAAGACCTTTCACCGTCACCTTACGGTCCTTCTCCGTAAAGTTGTCCATACCAGCCTTCAGGCTCAGACCCATAATGATAATACCTGCAGCAATTATAGCTGCGCTTAAAATCTTGTCTTTCATAATGGTCATTGTTTATGTTTCTACCTAAGACTGCTCCTGATAATATTTGCTGCCTTGTCTTTATCATCATC
>CALJCU010000231.1 GCA_938023885.1 uncultured Prevotella sp.
CCAGTATACGTATTGTGGGGCCGAATGGGGCAATGAAGTCTCGACCGACAGTTGGTCTCTGCATGAGATTTTAGGCTGTACGAAGATGGTCTCTTGTTGGCCATGGGAAGGCGCGGAAGGACGCATCTGCAAAGATGAATAAAAGGGCGTGAAACTCTAACTGCCCGCTCGAAACAATACAGCCTTTCTTCCTTTCATAGTTACGACTTTATCGCAAATTCTGTCTTTAGCTATTCTTCAAATGGGTCAGGAAGTACCTTCATGTGAAGAAATTCTATGGTACGACAGAGAATGCGGTAAAGATACAACTATACTCTGCCATCAGTGCTTATTGTCTTGTCGCTATGGTTGAACGTAAAATAAAATTAGATATGGATATCTATGAAATGTTGAGAATTTTATCAATCTCTCTATTAGAGCGCATATCACTACGGGAACTGCTGGCAGCAGAGGAGCAAGGTCAAGGCTTACAATCTGTAAGACAATTAAGTATTAAATTCTTTTAGTGGACACTAGTGATTTGGCTTATATTTGCAGCATAATTGAAATACATACTTAATATGACAGAGTTGGTGTCCATAGACTCGTTGAAGATAGATATTGTTAAGTGTAGCATTCTTTATGTATTCAGCAATTGGTTGGTGCATCTTTATCCCAATGTTGATCTTGGGTATTCTGCAACTCTGTAGTACATCGTCATTGACGATGACAGTGTCTCATTCCGTATGTTAAATATTGGTATAGGACTGTTTAGCGCTAGCCATATCAATGGGCTTTGACCCCGCATTTGCAATGACGGTTCCACGATGTTTGGGATGTTGCATTATACATTAGTTTAATTATAGTTATGACTTACATTGGGATCGACGTCACAGTATCATATGGAGAAAGTAACGGGCCCTTGGAAGACATGAACTTGGAACCACGATCAAAGTCTATCCAGATATAAAGCTCACAGACATTAGATTCGTTCAATAAACGGAATTGGCTCTTCACCACTTTCCACGGGGAAGATAAATTTAAACCAATAGAGAACAGTGCGTTTGTATCCATGCCATAAATTTACAATAAAAATAAGTGGGAGCTTATTGCTAAGCTTCCACTTATGTATGATGACGTACGGTGTATAATATTACTTCATGTCCTTGACCTGCTTAGCGATCTCGTTTGACGGATCAATCACAAGCATCTTGTTCGCCCATTCCTTAGCGGCAGCCATGTCCTTTCTGCCATTGAATTCGTAGACGATCATGTACTGATAAGCGGTCTTCAGCATCTCTGTCTGGTTCTCTGTACGGTCTGTCTTTGCCTCGAGAGATGAAGCCAGAGCCTCATAATAAGGCTTTGCGAGGCCGAGTTTGCTGTCTGGATCAAGTGCAGAGTTGATACTGCCACGTACATAGTTACAGTAGTTGCCTTGTTCAGGATACTTTTCTGCGATCTTAGCATAGGTAACATCAGCTTTCTTGTATGCGGCATTAGCACCTGCTTTGTCGCCAGCCTCTGTGCGCTTAGTGGCAATCTCGAGGTATTGGCTGCCTAAACTATTGTAGTCTGAGAAGGAAGGGTTCCCTGTAGCCTCAATGGATTTCTCTACATAAGCCAGAGCATTGTCATAGTCTCCTTTTTCGTTGTAGACATCGGAGAGGTTCTTGTAAAGGATCGGCTTCGACACGATAGCGTTGTTATCTTTAGCTAAATAATCGAGTGAAGTAGTGTATGCTTTGATGGCATCGTCCCATCGTCTAGCTTGTTTCAGGGCTGTACCATAGTAAGCATAGTCATCAGCTGTGACGTTAGCACTGTCACTCTTGTTGAAGAGGCGATCAGCATATTCGAGAGCCTGATCGGTATAGTTCTTATCTGTAGAGTTCCAGAACACGAGGCGGTTTAGAGTGCTCCACTTAGGATCTTTTGTCAATCCGGCTTTGGCCACTTCAATACTCTTATCCTTATTGCCAAGCATCCACTCGATGGTAGCGTAGTCCTTAATATCTTCGTCTTCCATCTTTGTGATGTCTGTTACTTTGCCATAGTACTCAGCAGCCTTCTCCAGGTTGGGGTTCTTGGTGTGGTAGTAGATACGTGCAGCGAGTGCATCAACGGGATAGTCAGGGACTTGCTTACGAAGCTCTTCGAGTGTTGCCACAGCATCTTCAGGGTTTCTACCGCGAAGAATCATGGCGTACTTATAGTATGCTTCCGGATTCTTCGGTGCGAAATAGATAGCCTGCTGATAGTCTTGGGCTGCGGTGCTGCCGTCATCGTTGGAGACAGCGATATCACCTTTCAGGATAAATGCATCGGCGCACTTGGTGTCCTTTGCCAGTGCATAGTCAGCGAACTGTCCTGCATTCGTGAGGTCTTTGTTGTTATAGAATGTACGGCCTATGGCAACAAGTGCCTTGGCATCTTTCTTGTTAGCCTTGTACAGCTCTTTAACTTGTTTGTCAAAGTCTGCACCTTTGGTCTTAATAAGTTGCTTAGTCTGTTCCACAACAGTTTTCGTGTCTGTCTGTGCCATACTTATTGTGGCAGGTCCTAAGAGTAGGGTGACTGCTAAAAGTAATTGATATGCTCTCATAGTGTTACGGATTTTATGTTTCTACTTCTCTATAAACGAAAGAAAAGCATAGAAGTTACCTTCTGTGCTATTTCTTTATCTTTTGTTTATTCTTTAAGGGGCAGTATTAACATCTCTAACATTAATATTGCCTAATACCGGGAGTAATCCTGTCTTCATGACGATACGCTGTCCTTTTGGTCCTTGAATGAAATGGGCAAAGCCCCAGGGGAGACCTTTTCGCGGATCATTGAGAAGTGCATATATCGTGCGGATGAGTGGATATTCACCGTTATAGATGTAATATTGGTATGGCTTACGGCTATTTGCAGCAGTAGCGGGATAAAGTTTGCTCAGACTCATCACGCGGATGTTCCGCTTGAAAGTCAGGTTTGTTGTGTCACGTTTATCGTTGAGCCAGTTGTTGCCAATGATACCAATGGCGTTAGGGTTCTGTTCTACGTATTTAATCACCTCTGCAGTTTTCTTTACAGCAGCAACATTCTTGTTGATGATGGATTTGCCGCCGAGGAGGGAATCTTCAATATAATGGACGGTACTTGACTTAGGATTGTCAAACACAACAGTGATGACCCCTCTGTTGTTTCTTTTGTTCAACTGATTCCACTTGGTAATCTTTCCATTCATGATGTCTTTGACATCTTTGACGGAGAGGAGTGTATCCGTATTGTTTTTGTTGACAATAAATGCCAAGGCATCATATGCGATACTGAAAGAGGTCGGCAAGTACTGTTGTGCCTCAAGACTCTTTTTTTCAGCGGGCTTAAAATCTCTTGCCGCAAAAACGAGCCATGTCTTGCCGTGGAGCAGCATGTTTATGCCTTCCGATTCGTTGGTGTAGATAGGCTTGACTTTTGCGTCGGGATAATCATGTTGAAAGACTTCTCTTTCTTCTTCTATGATAGGACTGAAACTCTCGTCAGAGACAAAGGAGACTGTCCCTGACGAGTAAGTATCTGTCCTTCCATCCTTACCCTTCTTGTTGTTGTTGCCGCAGGAAGCTGCAAGGATGGAAGTTAATGTTAATCCTACAACTATGTAAGATATAAGTTTCATGTTCAAATAATTAATGATGCAATCAGTTAATTGCAGAAGGCTTACTGCAGTCTGAATG